>JALULB010000315.1 GCA_027041035.1 Sedimenticola sp.
TCCGGGCCGGCCAGATTACCGGCCGCGGTCGCGTCGGCGATGCTGTTCTCGCCAGCCTGTCCGGCCATTTCGGTTGGTGACGTGACAGGAAACATCGCCTGTGCCGCCAACGCGCTGTCCAGGCCGGCGGGCAGGTCGTCCCCGGCGGGTGTCGCGAAACCACTCGGGGCATTCGGGTCCTTGGCGACCCGGCCATCGAGAAACATCTTGTCGAAATCGTGCGCGCCCAGGTTGAATACGTGTGGCGCGTTGCGCGGCACGCGCTCCTTGATCGCGGCCGCGCCGGTGCCGGTGTTGCGATAGGGGCCGAGACCGGCGCCGCCTTCGCCGACCGGCAATGCGAGCCAGTCGGTCAATCCGGTCAGTGGCGAATGGCAGGTGGCGCAGGAGTCGTTCTTATTGCCGCTCAGGATCTTGTCGAACATCAGGAATTTTCCGAGTTTTTCCCGCGCCTCGTTGCGCGGCGGGAAGTCGTCGTCGCTGACGGCGAAACCGGCGGCTTGGCTGCCGAGACTGACCAACAAGAGTGTACTGGCGAGGGTGTGAAGGGTGAACGAGGTTTTTGTCGTCATCAGGCGTGCTCCGTATACTGGGTTCGTGTCCGGAAGCACGCGTCCATGGGTGTTACCGGAATGGGTGTGTAAAAGTGGTTTGTCCGCTGAGTTTTGGTTTATGTGATAAATCGCACACAGTGGAATGTTACAGAAAATTGCCGTTCTGTGACATTGATTTCAGTAGATTCCCTGGCTCTTGCGAGTAAAAATCCGAAGGAGTTCTCGTTTGTTGCCAGGGCTATGGAAACTGCGGCAATTTGTCGCTGGACTTGAACCGAAGGTTGTGCAGCACGGGAGGACGGGCTTTCCGGATTTCAGTGGTGCGAGCGTGCTTTGGCCGGGGGAATACCGCTATGCGCTTTGGCCGTGGCTGAACGACAGGCAAAAAAAAGCGCAACGGGGGACGTTGCGCTGAAGTGTATAACCACCAAAGGAGGATGGAGGAGTACTGACTCGACAAGGAGGCGTCGAATCAGTATGTGAGTATTATCTAATATGCCTAAATGGATGTCAACCGGTTTTTCGCCATTGGCGGCGGCTATATGCGTAATCGCTCGACGACCTGGCCGTTCACCAGATGGCTGTCGATGATCTCGTCCAGATCGTCCCGATCGACGTAGGTGTACCACACGTTGTCCGGGTAGACCACGATGACAGGGCCGGTTTCGCAACGCCCCATGCAGCCGGCCTTGTTGATCCTGACCTGCCCGTCACCGTGTATGCCAAGCGCCTTCAGGCGCTGCTTGACGTAGTCGCGCGCCTCGTTGGCGCCGTAGTCCTGGCAGCATTGTTTACCCTCGCCACGTCGGTTGGTGCAGAAGAACACATGGTGCTTGAAATAGGACATCGCGAGGCTCCGGGCTTGTATCGATGAACTATTATATAGTCTCCACCAGCCGAAGCGCGGAATTGTCATACATACCCTTTCGCGGTTCGACGGGCGGGGGCCATGGCCTCCGCCAGCCAAACCTCGGAATTCATGCACGCACCCTTCCGCCCGATGTCGTGTTGCACGTCGTTTCGCTTCGGTGAAGCGGGTTGGAATAGAGGATGCTTCCGTGGCTTTCGGCATGCTATGTTGCGGCGACTCTATCAGCGGAATACGGGCGGGAACGGGCGTTGGGATCCGAGAGCATCAGTAACGAGGCGGACAAGTGCGTGAAATGCGGCTTGTGTCTGGCGGTTTGCCCAACCTATTCGCTGTTGCACGTCGAAACCGAGTCGCCGCGCGGCAGGGTTGCCTTGATGCAGGCGGTGGTCGACGCTGGAGAGGCCGCCGAAGGCCGGCTGGCGGCACACCTGGATCATTGTCTGTCGTGCCGTCGTTGCGAGCCGGCATGCCCGTCGGGGGTGGCTTATGGTGCCCTGATGGACGATATGCGCGCGCTGCGGTTCGAACATGCTTCGCTTTCCGCGCGTGGTGTCGGCCGTTGGTTGCGTGCGATGTTGACCGGTCGGCCATTCGGCTGGGTGGTCGGATTGCAGCGCATCCTGCCGGCGCTGGGACGCTGGGGACGGGCGGTGAAACGCTGGCCGCGCGGCGCGTTCAGCAACGGCATGAATTGCGTCGGCGACGAGAATTCGGAGTGTCCGCTGGTGCTGCTGTTTCCCGGTTGTGTGTCGCGCCATCTGGATACCGCGCTGTTGGACGATACGGAATGGTTGTTGAAGCGGCTCGGATTCCGCGTGCGCCGAAGCGATGAATTGCGCTGCTGCGGGGCACTGCACCGGCATGCGGGTGACGGTTCGCGGGCCGAGCGGCTGGAAACGGCGAACCGGGCCTTCTTCGAACGGGACGGAGTCCACGCGGTGGTGTCGATCGCCAGCGCCTGCGCGGCCCATCTGCATGAGACGAACCGGGACGTTCCGGTGTTCGAAGTGAGTGATTTCATCGCGCGCCATCTGCCGGAATCGGGGCTGAAGCCGGGCACGCTGGAACTGAACGTGTTGCTGCACGTGCCTTGTTCACAGCAGTATCCGGGACCAGGGAGCGCGCCCCTGGAACGGTTGCTGACGAGTATTCCGGGCGTGAACTGGCATTATCCGGAATCGGGTTTCGGCTGCTGCGGCGCGGCGGGCAGCTATATGTTTCGCGAGCCGGGGATGGCCGCTCGATTACTCCAGCCCCTGCTCGGCGAGATTCGCGCGGCGGCGGTGGATTGCGTCGTTTCGACGAATATCGGTTGCGCGCTGCATATCGCCGCCGGGCTGGATGACGCCACATCGGTGCGCCACCCCATCAGCCTGCTGGTGGAGGCATTGAGCGTGCGCGATGACGGGTAGGGGAGGCTATATGCTAAGAAGAATTTGGGTATTGCTGCTCTGTGTGTTGCTGTTGAGCGCCTGTAGCAGCGTGAAGAAGTATCTGGTGATGCTGCCGCCGGATTGGTCCGGCATGCTGAAAAGGCCGTCCGTGGGTGGGCTTGCCGGTGTGTATACCGATGCCGACATGTCCGACACCCGGGCGCATGATCTGGCGTTGGCGATCCAGAAAGCGAGGCGCCGGGTCATCGCGGTCTGGGGCAGTGTCGCCACCGCGCCGGTGTTGTTCGCCTGTTCCACCGAGGCCTGTTTCCATCGCCTGGGCGGTACCACGAACACCGCCCATTCCCTCGGCGACCGGCGTATCGTGCTGTCTCCGCGCGGGCTGGACGCCGGCATGATCGCGCATGAGTGGTCGCATGCGGAGATGTATCGGCGCATCGGCGGTCTGTTGGCGATGCTGCGCGTGCCGCGCTGGTTCGACGAAGGCGTCGCGGTGTTGACCAGTCGCGACGCCAGGCATGGCGAGGGCGTATGGCGCAAGATCCGCGCGCGAGGTATCGAGCCTCGCGTCGGCGAGCTGCGCAGCCGGGCGCAATGGAGTGACGCGGTGCATCGCTATCGCGATCCCCGGCGGAATCCGGACAACCTGGCGGTGGTGTATGCCGCCGCCGGCCATCGGGTCGCGGAGTGGTACGCGCGGGTAGGGCGCGCCGGCCTGTTGCATGTCATCGCGAGAGTCCGTGCCGGCGAGGCCTTCGAGCCGGCATGGCGCGCGCTGTCTTCCCTGCAATTGGCCGGTGCTGATCCGGATCCGAAGCCGGTGGGCGCGCCCGCGTTATAGTCCCATGCTTTTGCGCTGCCCGGCCGGCGTCATGGCCTCCGGGATCTGCTCGGCCGGGCCGCGAAAGGCAATCTCCTGGGCGTCGCGGATCGCCTGCCAGAAGGCTTGCGCGGTCAGCAGGCTGTCCTTGTGGTGGTGCCAGCGGAATACGCCGGGCTCCTCGGTGCCGTCTTCCTCGCAGGCTTCCAGATAGTTGAAGAACAGCTCGCCCATGCGCTCGGTTTCCCAAGGCACGCTCTTGCCGAATTCATGCGCGTTGATCTGCTGGGCGAGGGCGAAATGGTGGTCGCGAAAGTTTACCTCCAGGCCGAAGCGTTCGTTGATGATGGTGCCGCTGAGTGGTTCCGACCATTGGCGGTGAAAGCGGCAGATGCCGCAGTTGTCGTTGACCAGTTCGTACACCATGCGCTCGACATTCTTGCGCCCGAGTTCCGCCGGGGTGATGAATCCGCCGCCATAGTAGACGTAGTATTTTCCCATCACCGGCATCGGGCTGCCCATGCCCGGTACCCAATACTGATTGGGCACCATGTGGCCGTTCTCGCCGTGTGACAGAAACACCGCGCGTTCCATCGGCAGGCTGTCCGGATAGCGTTCGTTCAGCTCGTAGCCGGCGGCGCGTATCCCCTGGCGGAACAGCGCGGCGCGCTCGTCGAACAGGATTGCGTTGATCAGCGCGATGCCATAGCGCGCGTTCTTCATGCTGTCGTTGACCAGGTCGAACTGGCTGGCGTCGGCGACGAAGCCCTTGAACGCCATCTCCGAGGCGGGCGGAAAGCCGAACTCCTCGGCAGGAAACAGGCCATCGTTTACGCATTCCATGATCCACGCCAGGGTGCCGCCGATCTGTATCGCGTCCAGGCCCATCGCGTCGGCGTGATCGTTGAGGATCTCGGCGGCGCGCTGATCGAATACACCCATCTGCGGGCCGAGCGCGTGGTAGGGCTCGTAGTCCTTCTTGTACTTGCCGTTCAGCTTCTTGCATGCCACCGGGCAGGGCTCGCCGCAGTGATCGAAGTTCTTTGGCTCGATGGTCTCCTCGTTGAACTGTTTCAGATAGTGATCGACGATGAATTCCTTGTGGTGTCGAGCGCGTTCATCGCGCGGCGCCGAGGTACTGCGGTAGTTGAAGGTCATCAGCTTGTCGCGGATGTTGTGCAGATTGACGCCGAAGGTGCCGCCCGTCTTGATCTTCGGATCGTAGCGGTATTTTACCGTGGCGCGCATGTCCACCTTCGCGCCCTTGTCGCCGAAATGTTCGAGAAAATAGGGGTCGGTGTCCCTTGCCTTGGGCTTGTGTGGATCGATCCAGTCGCCGCCGAAGATGCAGCCGAGCAGGTTGTGGTGCTGAAGCAGGCGGCTGCCCATGCCGCCGCGTCCGCACCAGTCGACCACCGGACGGAATTTGCCTTTCTTCACCGTGTTCGAGCCGATGGTGCCTTCCCGGGTGCTCTCGGCCGCCGGGCCGACGACGAAGGCGCGCACGCGTTTCTCGTGATATTCGCCCGCCCAGCGGTCGAATATCGCTTGTTGCAAGGCGTAGATGCCGATCAACTCCTCGCCGTCCGGGTCGCGATAGCTCCGCCAGATATCCTGGTAATCGGCGAGTGGTTCGATACGTACCGAGACGCCCTGGCCATCGTTGTTCAGCACCAGCACGCTGGGTTTCGCGCAGCGTCCGCGCAGGCTGACATAGTTCACGCCGACATGCTGAAAGGTATAGGCCGCGCCTCCCATCGACGAGATATAGAAGCCCTCCCATTGCGGGCTGTAGCCGCAGAACACCAAGCGTCGCGATCCGGGGATGGCGCTGCTCGCCAGCAGGCCCTCGCCGAAGGTCAGTACATCGGGATCGCGCTGGTAGCGTTGCCAGCCGAAATCCACCGGGCCGAGGATGTTCTCTTGTCTGTCGATCTCCTGGACATCCCAGTGACCGCTGTCGAGCTGGATATCGAGGGCTTTCTGTATGAACGGGGTTGTCATTGGGGAATTCCTGTTGCTGTCGGACGAAAGGTTTATTGTTTTCTTCGTCTGTGACTATAGCTTCTGTCGGCTGGGGGAAATATGCGACAGATCAAGGAATTGGCGTGCCTGTTCGGGGCGCGGGACGGTCGGGCGAACAAAAAAGCCGCCCGAAAGGGCGGCTCTGCCTGCGCGCGAGATCGGCGTGTCAGTTGTTCTGAATGACGATATTCGGAAACTTCTGCGCATAGCTCTTCGCCTGCAACGAGAGCTTGGCGGCCGACTTGCGCGCGATGTCGCGATAGATCTGCGAGATGCGCGATTCAGGTTCGGCGACCACGGTCGGCTTGCCGCCGTCGGTCTCCTCGCGGATGCGGATGTCCAGTGGCAGGGCGCCAAGGAAATCCACGCCATACTGCTCTGACATGCTACGTCCGCCGCCCTCGCCGAAGATGTGTTCCTCGTGGCCGCAGTTAGAGCAGATATGCGTGCTCATGTTCTCGACGATGCCGAGTACCGGCACCTCGACCTTCTCGAACATCTTGAAGCCCTTGCGCGCGTCCAGCAGTGCGATGTCCTGCGGCGTGGTGACGATGATCGCGCCGCTGACCGGTACCTTTTGCGCCAGTGTCAGTTGAGTATCGCCGGTGCCCGGCGGCAGGTCGATCACTAGGTAGTCGAGATCCGACCAGTTGGTTTCCGACAGCAACTGCTCCAGCGCCTGGGTGACCATCGGGCCACGCCAGATCATCGGTGTCTCCTCGTCGATCAGGAAACCGATGGACATCGACTGGATATGGTAGCTGTTGACCGGCTCCAGGGTTTTACCGTCCTTGGATTCCGGCCGGCCGGATACGCCCAGCATGCGCGGCTGCGACGGGCCGTAGATATCGGCGTCGAGCATGCCGACGCGGGCACCCTCGGCGGACAATGCCAGCGCCAGATTGACCGCGGTGGTGGATTTGCCGACGCCGCCCTTGCCGGAGGCGACCGCGATGATGTTCTTTACATTGTCGATCGGCTTCAGGGATTTCTGCACGGTATGCGCGGCGATCTCCCAGCTGACATCGACATTCGCGGTATCGATGCCGTCGATGCCTTCGACGGCCTGTTTTACCGCGTTGGCGATGTCGTCCTTGATGCCTTGCGCCGGGAAGCCGAGGACAACCTTGACCTTTGCGGTGTTGCCATCGACCTGGATGTCTTTTATCGACTTCGCGCTGACCAGATCCTTGCCGAGCGTCGGCTCGACGTAGCCTTTCAGCGCCTCTTCAACTTGTTCTTTGGAAACTTCGGCCATGGGTATTCTCCTGACAACAGACGGGCATTTCGATTGGCAGCGGATTCTACACCAATTCGACCGGCCAAATCCAAGTGTTTTGCTGGGTTTTTATCTGGATCGGAGATTCGACGGGATTCCCGGCGGGAGATGGAGGGGACAGGGCATAAAAAACGGGGATCGAATTTTCGTTCGATCCCCAAGACACACCCCAACGTCGATTAGAATACCCCGATATCGACAGGTAAATATTGATTGGTGTCAACTGTTGCGGGGATGGGCACCGCGCACTACAATCGTGGCGCGATCGGCGGGTGTAGTTCAAAGGTAGAACCCGAGATTCCCATTCTCGTGATGGCGGTTCGATTCCGCTCACCCGCTCCAGACATTCCTCTTCCAACCGCCTGCCTGAAGTGGTGTGCCGCGCCGATGTTTCGATTCTATCAAGCCCGTGATCTGATCGAGGCCAGCATGCTGCGCGATTATCTCGCCGACCACCGCATTCGATCCGAGGTGTTTCGCGCCGGCTTGAGCAGCGGCGCGGGCGAACTGCCGGCGAATATCTACCCCGAGGTACGGGTGCACTAGGAGCGCGATA
>JALULB010000316.1 GCA_027041035.1 Sedimenticola sp.
GTCGTCGGCACGCACGAAACGCGGCGTGCAGGCAATCCCGAAAAACGCCGCGACACGCTCCGGGGCGGCCTCGGCGGCGAGTAGCGCGATCACTCCGCCAAGCGACCAGCCGACCCACGCGGCTTGCGCCGGCGCGGCGGCGAGACAGGCCGCCGCCCAGTCGCCGGCGCGCTCGGAATCCGGCGGCGGACTGCGCCCGTGACCCGGCAACTCGATCATATGCACCCGCCAACGCGTTGCCAGCACATTGCCGAAACCGGCCCACACCGCGTTGTTCATTCCCCAGCCGTGCAGCAGCACCAGATCCGGCCCGTCGCCAAGGGTCTCCACGTTCAGGCGCATCTCACTGCCTCGGCCAGCGCATCCAGCAGACGATCGACCTGGTCCTCGCGGTGCATCGCCGAGAAGGTCACGCGCAGGCGCGCCGAACCCTCGGCGACGGTTGGCGGACGCATCGCGCCGACCAGTATGCCTCGCCGGCGCAGCGATTCGCTCCAGCGCATCGCACGTTCGGCGCCGCCGGCGATGAGCGGCTGGATCGGCGTCGCGGAATCCATCAACGGCAGGCCGAGTTGCCCGGCCCCGGCGCGGAAGCGGGCGACCAGCTCGCGCAGGCGTTCGCGACGCCAATCCTCGTTCCGCGCCACCTTCAATGCCGCCAGTGTTGCCGCCGCCAGCGCCGGCGGCTGGGCCGTCGTATAGATATAAGTGCGCGCCCGCTGGATCAGGGTTTCGATCAGCGCCTCGTCAGCCGCGACGAAGGCGCCTGCCACGCCCAGCGCCTTGCCGAGCGTCGCCATCAGGATCGGTACGTCATCCACGCCCAGGCCGGCGGCCGCGACGCTGCCCCGCCCTTGCGGCCCGAGCACGCCGAAACCGTGGGCGTCGTCGACCATCAACCAGGCCGCGCTCGTCCTCGCCAACGCCGCCATCTCGGCCAAGGGCGCGACATCGCCATCCATGCTGAACACGCCGTCGCTGGCGATCAGGCACTCGCCTTCCGCGTCGGCGAGCTGGCGTTCCAGCGCCGCCATGTCGCGATGCGCGTGGCGCTTCAGGCGCGCGCCACTCAGACGCGCCGCGTCGAGCAGCGAGGCATGATTCAGGCGATCCTGCAAAACCGTGTCGCCACGCCCGCACAGCGCGCCGACGACACCCAGGTTCGCCATATAGCCGGTGGAGAACAACAACGCGCGCGGACGCCCGGTGAAATCGGCCAGCGCCTCTTCCAGTGCGTGATGGACGCGCATATGGCCGTTCACCAGATGCGCCGCGCCGGCGCCGACACCCCATTCCGTCGCCGCGCGGCGAAACGCCTCGATGACGCCTGGATGCGCCGCCAGACCGAGGTAGTCGTTGCTGGTGAAACACAGCAGTCGCTCGCCATCGACAACCATCTCCGGCTGCTGTCGCGAGTCGGCCACCCGCCGGCGCCGATACAAGCCGGCCTCGCGGCGCTTGTCCAGCGCGGCGCCCAGATCACGCATCAGGCGGAACAGCAGGTCTTCTGTTCGACGGGGGTTTCATCGGGATGAATGCCAAGGCGGGCGAACAGTTGCCGATCGGCATGCTCCTCGACGTTATCGGTGGTCAGCAGGCGGTCGCCATAGAAGATCGAATTCGCCCCGGCGAGGAAGCACAGCGCCTGCATCTCGTCGCTCATGCCGCCGCGCCCGGCGGACAGGCGCACATAGCTGCGCGGCATCATCAGCCGCGCGACCGCGATCGCGCGCACGAATTCGATCGGATCGAGCTCGGCGGCATCCTGCAACGGTGTACCGGCCACCGGCACCAGCATGTTGATCGGCACCGATTGCGGGTGCTCCGGCAGATTCGCCAACTCACACAGCATGGAGGCACGATCGCCACGCGCCTCGCCCATGCCGAGGATGCCGCCGCTACACACGTTGATACCGGCGGCGCGCACATGCGCGAGGGTTTCCAGGCGGTCTTCGAAGGTGCGCGTGGTGATCACCTCGCCATAGAACTCCGGCGAGGTATCCAGGTTGTGATTGTAGTAGTCCAGCCCGGCATCGCGCAGGCGCCGCGCCTGTTGTTCGCCGAGCATCCCCAGGGTCACGCAGGTCTCCATGCCCTCGGCGCGCACCGCCTTGATCATCTCGATGACGTGCTCCAGGTTGGTATCGGTCGGATTACGCCACGCGGCGCCCATGCAGAAGCGCGAGGCGCCGTTCGCCTTCGCCTCGCGCGCCGCCTCGACGACCTCGTCCAGCGGCAGCAGTTTCTCGCGCTCCAGCTCGGTGTCGTGCTTCGCGCTCTGCGAGCAGTATCCGCAATCCTCCGGACAGGCACCGGTCTTGATGCTCAACAGGGTGCTGACCTGTACCGCGTTCGGGTCGAAATGCTCGCGGTGAACGCTTTGCGCGTCGAACAGCAGGTCATTGAAAGGCCGGTTCAGCATTTGCTCGACCTCGGCCCGCGTCCAGTCGTGTCTCAACTCATTCATGCAGCGTCTCCGATTTGATGACGACATCCTCCCAGCTATCGCGGTTGATGCGCCGGATATCGATGATCGACCAGGGAATCAGCACCGCCGCGAACACCGCCCAGGTAATCAGGTAATAGATCAGCCCCTTGCCGGGGAAGAAGGTCGCCACCGGAATCAGCAGGCCGAACAGTGCGTACAGGCGATAAGCCGCCTGCTGGGTGTAATGGCCGACCTTCTCGTTCGGGTGATGACGGTTCATCGCGTACACCAACATCGACAGGCCCATCCACAACATGCCCAACGGCGGCAACAGTATCGCGACGATATTGCCGTAGTTGAACAGCTTGGCGGTGGCCTTCGCCGACTCGCCGGTAACGATCTTGGTTGTTTCGCTCACGCTTTCGATCCGCCCTGCCTGGAGAAGCCCAAGGCGGCGACTATATCCGCTCACGACCACCTGTCAACCTTGGAGTCCAAAACGGTTTACAGGTGGCTGAATATTGTACAGCTCAATTGTCTTGAATTCCGATCCTCGGAGCCTGTCGGGTTATGGGGGGTCGTCGCGAGGAGGTGGGAGAGCGAGGCCAAATGTTCCCGATACTAAGGCGCATTTCAGCCATGCACGACCAACAGGTAGATCACCAGCAGGAATATCGCCACCATGGTGCTGGTCTCCACCCAGTTGACCTTGCCGTCATCCTGTACCGCCTTCCACAGTATCAGCATGGACGGAAAACCCAGCAGGATCGCGCTGGTGGTATGCAGATCGATCGGAATCACGCCATTGGCATTGTCCACTGCGGGAATCACCCCGAGCTGAGTGAAGAGCGCCAACAGGATCATCGCCGCCGGCAACACCAGAAACGGCACCTGGGTGATGGCGCCGGAGGCATTCGCCATCGCGATGCTGTATTTCCCCTGGAAGTGCGCGGTGCCGATCATCACAAAGGCGCCGGCAGCCGAGAACAGGCTCAGGATGACCGCGCCGAACATCTCCGAATAGCCGGCCGCGGCAAGTTTCTCGACCAGTATCCCGGCGAATTCACCCACCGCCTCGCCACCGATGATCGAAACCAGCAGACCCACCACGCCGAATGCCAGGATGGTCGTCATCGACAGCCCCGCTTCATGCCGCCGTACCTCCAGGGGCACGTCCTCCTCGGATTCCGGCCGGTGCGTCCCGGAAAAACGCTTGATCAGCCGCGTGATGGCCACCACCTGAATCGCCAGCAACACCGCGCCGAAGACATACAGATCGGTGGTATTCAACGATACGTTCACGCCGCCACGCACCTCGAAGGCCTTCATCAGCAGCATGATCATGCCGAGACTGAAGAATACCCCGGCCGCCGCCGCGTACAGATCCGTGCTCAAGCCGACCAGCGGCTTCGGCAACTGCGCGTTGCCCTCCACATCCCTGGGCAACGCGCCGGAATACAGGCCGAATGCCGCGGCCCCCACATGCAGGGTCAGCACCGTGACGATAAAGCCGACCCGGGGTGTCGCGACCAGCACGAAGCCGAGCATCACCAACTCCGGAATATTGCTCGACAGACCCGCCATCGTACCCGCGACAAAGGCATTCATCTTCTTGCGTCTGGCGTAGCCATCGACCGCCTTGATCATCATCTCGGACGATGCGAACACCACCATCAGACCACCGACACCCAGGATGATGGCGTGCGACCACCCGACGGGTCGAATAAGAAAACTGGCAATGCCGACCAACGCGAGACCGCTGAGCAGCAGCCACAGCCATTGACGACCTTCATGTGAATCCGTGGACATGGAGAAACCTTGCTGTCTAAGGCTGTCCGCTCAGCGAGGCGGAACAGCGGAAAGTGATTTGGGCTCGCACACCTCAACCCACCCGAAAAAACGATAAATGCTCGTGATGCTCGCGCAGTATAATGATTTCACGAGGAATTTTCTGGATGCGTTGCGTATCCGCGATGACGGGAACCCGACAGATGCCGCGCGCTTGGCCATACCTCCTCAAAACCCTCTACCCGGCAAGCTGTGTCCTGTGCCGCGCCCCGGGGCGCGATGCCGACACCGGCCTGTGCCCGGGCTGCCTGGAGGATCTGCCGCGTAACCGGATCGCCTGCCGGCGCTGCGCGATCCCGATCGGCGCGGGACACACGCTGTGCGCCCGCTGCCGGCGGCAGCCGCCAGCATTCGACGCGACGCTCGCGCCCTGGCTGTACCAGGGATCGATGATCCATCTGATTCACCGCCTGAAGAGCCTCGGCCAGCAGCCGTATGCGCGTCTGCTCGGCCGACTGTTGGCGGAACGGCTTGCCGATCGAGCGACGCCCCGACCCGAGCTGATCCTGCCGGTGCCCGCGCACCGACTGCGTCTGCGCGAACGCGGTTTCAATCCGGCGGTGGAGATCGCCCGCGCGCTGTCGCACGCCAACGGCGTGCCAATGCGCGTGGATCTATTGAAAAAGGTGCGGGTCACCGAGCATCAGTCCGCGTTGCCCCGCGAACAGCGCCTGAGGAATCTGCGCAACGCGTTTTCACTGAACGGAGAGATCCCGGCGCGGCATGTCGTGCTGCTGGACGACGTGATCACCACCGGCGCGACCACCCGGGAGCTGGCCCGGCTGTTGAAACGCCACGGCATCGCACGGGTGGATGTCTGGGCGGTGGCGCGAACACCGTAGTCCGTCATCGGAATCCATTCCATGCCGCGCTCAGCGGACCATCGCGCCGCGCATGACATGCTCGATCTCGGATTGCAGGCGGATCACGCAATCCATGCCCTCGGCGATGGCCTCGTCGGCGCGATAGAACTCCATCAAGGCGATATGCGCCAGTTTCGGCGACAGCAGGATGTCGGGTGGATCACCCGCCAGGCGGCTGCGGGTGATACGATCCTGGGTGATATTGATCGAGCCGGAGATCGCCTCGAACAGGCTGGGTGGCTCTTCCTTGTTGTCCGGCGGACCGAACAAGTTCTGCGAATAGGTGCTGACGGTGCGGCGAAACGAGGCGAACATGCCCTCGTCCTCGCTTGCGTCCGGCGCGCGCGCGACGAAATGCTTGCCCACCACGTCGCCATTCAGGTTCACCGCGATGACGATATCCGCGCCCAGCGCGCGGCACAGAGAGACCGGCACCGGGTTTACCAGGCCGCCGTCCACCAACCAACGGCCCTGGTACTGGATCGGCGGGAACAGGCCGGGCAGCCCCATCGACGCCCACACCGCTTCGAGTACCTTCTCCTCGGTGAACCAGACCTCCTTGCCGGTGACCAGGTCCGTGGAAACCGTGGCGAAGGTCTTCTCCAGGTCGCGGAAACGCATTTCGCTGTCACACACGTACTTGTCGAAGAAGCGTTGCAGGCGCGGCTGGTCGATGAAGCCGTTCAGCGACAGATTGACATCGATGAAGCGCGCCAACCCGGTACGATTCAACGAGCGCACCCAGCCTTCGAACAACGCGAGATTACCCGCCGCGTAGGCCGCGCCGACCACGCCGCCGACCGAGCAGCCGCAGACGATATCCGGCTCCACGCCGATACCGGCCAGCGCCTTGATGATGCCGATATGCGCCCAGCCGCGCGACGAGCCGCTGCCAAGAGCGATACCGATACGGGGTCTGCGTTTCTTCATGGCATACTCTTCCAACCCGTGAATTTTCTGGACTGAGTCATACTCGTCAACGCGGCTCCTCGACCGACAGCGGCGCGACGCCAAAACCCGCGCGCCGGCGCGCGCCCCACTCGAACAACCCGAGGCCGGACAGAATCAACAGCGTCCCCGCGATCACACTGGGACCCACCGACTCCCCGTTCAGCACATGCCCCAGCCACAGGGCGTTTACCGGCGTGATCAGTGTCAACAGGGCAACCCGCGTCGCGCTGACATGCCGGAGTACATAATAGAACATCGCGAAGCCCAGCACCGAACCGACCACGCCCAGATAGACGATGGAAGCGCCGCCGCGCGGCGACACGGCCGCCGGCCAGTGCGCATCGCTGAGAAACCAGGTCAGCAGATACAATGGTACCGCCACCAACAGGCCACCGGTGGTAATCACCAGGCCATTCGCCTGATAACCTATGCGCTTCACCAAGACCGTGCTCAGCGAATGCAGAACGACCGAGGTGAACACACCGGCGACGCCCAGCCAGGCCATCTCAGAGACATGCCAGCCAGTGGAGAAAATCACCGCCAGACCGATCAGCCCAAGGCCCATGCCGAGCAGCTTCAACGGCGTCAGGGCGCGCTCGCCGAGCCACAGGGTCGCCATCACCCCGGTGATCACCGGGGTCAGACCGAAGATCACTGAGATCCAGCCGGACGGGATGAACTGCGCACTCCAGTAAACGATCAACATCGCCGCGTAGATACCGATGCCGGCCGCCAGATAGGTCTGCCAGGCACGCTTGTGCCAGGCCATCGGCAGTCGCAGCAGCGCGACCAGCGCCAGTGCCAGCATCACGCCAATCACCATGCGCGCGGTGACTCCGAACAGGAAGCCACTGCCCTGCCCGCTCCATTGGATCGCCAACGGCGTTGTCGTCCAGATCAGTATCACGCCCAGATAGGCGGCCGGCACCGACATCTTCTTTCTCCTGTAAAATAACCCGGAGGCTGTCGGATTATGGGGGATCGTAGCGAGGAGGTGGGAGAGCGAGGCCAAATGTTCCCGTTTTTGAGGCGCATAGTGGGCCTATGTAACGAAAAAACGGGGATATTTGGACCGCTCTCCCAGCTTCGCAGTAGATTCATCCATAATCCGACAGGCTCCTAGCCCAAAAAACAAAAAGGCCGCAACCCGTATCGGATTGCGGCCTCTTCCAGAGGGGGAAAACAGCACCGTCAGACGGGACTGTCACCCGGACACGCAATCCACCGCGCGCGCAGCCAGCGGGCCGCGCTCGGAATCATTCGATGGATGACGTGTTTGCAAAGGTTCATGGGATACGACCCTACACAGCCGCGCTGGCGACGTCAATACCGACATCAACGATTTTGATCGCCACTCGCGGCCGGTTTGTCACATCGACCG
>JALULB010000317.1:0-13281 GCA_027041035.1 Sedimenticola sp.
AAGTACCGGGTTACGTTGGAACAGTTCCCATGATATCTCAGCAAGTTTTTGGCGATATTCTATGGTGTCAGCTCGTATGGACCCAACGACGGGTAGTAAGTTAACGAATTTCTCTCCGTACGGGGTAAGCATGATGAGAGGAAAAGACAGAAGGATGACGGCCGCGGTCAAGGTATATTGGCGCAGGCGCTGGCGACCGGACCATATGTAGGCGAGAAAAAATACCACGAAACCGACCCATGGGCCTCTGGAGACAGACCCGAGTAGCGCAAGTATCAGTATGCCGCCAGTAAGAACGAGTGATTTGCTTTTTGGAAGAAACGCGCGGAGATAGAGCAGGAGACTAAAGGCTATTACCATGACGTAGCCAAGTACGATTGGGCTCTTGAATACAGCGGATGCGCGTAGAACGTCGGCACGCACATCATAGCCACCGAGGGCATGGCCGAGCAGTGAGCGAGCCATTTCATTGTAGAGATGCCAGTGTCGAAGGGATTCGAACAGGCCGACGTAGGCGATGGGGAGGATTCCGACGAGAATAGCGGTAAGGGCAACATTGATGTCTTCCGTCGTGCGTAAATATCGGCTTATCGCGTAGTAGGGGACCATGATGTCGAGCAGCAGCATGGCGATCTGCCTGAGCGCATTCGTGATCGTGTCGTCACGGAAGGCGAGTAGCCCAAGCAGAATAACGAAACCAGCAACAAAGCGATCGCTCGGGAATCTAAACAGCCTCAGGTTGGACGGTAGTCGGCGACGCTCGTTGAACAGCAAAGGGGCGAGTAGTAACAGTGCAAGCAATCTCGGGTAGCTTAGCTCAAACAGATAGCGTATGCCACCGAACCCAGGGATTTCCGCGCTAAGGTTAGGCAAAGCGCATACCAGTAGTAGATAGTAGGCTACCCGCTGTTCTGGCGAACGCGGCACGAATGCGGCGATGATGACCGAGATGGCAGCAGCGAACACCCAAAAATCTGGCGATAGAAAAGCAGCCGAAACGACGGCGATCCAGATGTTGCGCCATCGACGGAGTTCAGTCTTCGCTACAAGCGAGGATAGCGCGCCCTGTAGGGTCCAAAAGGCGAACCCACCCAACAGTATGATGATCGCAAGCGCGCGGAGATGTTCAGGCATGAATCAAAGTCTGCTTTTAGTCACCTGATCGCGGGTTTCTGAAATTTTCGCGTCAAGTTGAGTTGGTTTGGTCGATAAGAATAAAACTGCCATTTTCCCCTGAATGTAATGGTTTTTTACCAATCCTGAAAATTAATGAATTACACAGGTCATCGCTTGCCTATAGACTCCTAATCAAAATTTCTTCAGTTGTTTATAATTGTGGGTATGCGACGCTCTCGGAAAGTTTCTTATAAAGTCAGTATACTGCGCGACTATCGTGTAAATATATGGGGTTGGTAGCCTTATAAAAAAATCGTAAGTACGCTCCAGTTCTGGATAGAGAGTGTCAACTTTCAAGCGTAAGAAATCTGTTGAGGCATATGTTAGTCGGGTATGAATTTACTCAAATCGGGCTGTAAACGCTTTATATAGCGATAGATTTTCTTCTCTTGCTCTTCTATTGGTGAGTCTGGCTTTATTGGTACGGTTACGCGTACCAGGGCACCATCTGTCCGATTCTTGAAGATCGAGTCATACAAGAGATAGAGTTTCATTAAATACTCGTTTGCGATGCTTCGCCCGCGTTGTTGAAACCAGTAGTAAACCAGTTCTTTCTGGCCGTCTTTTTCGATCACTACCCGGTTGATCGGGAGAATTTTATCGTCTGTTACGAGTATCTTCGCTTGAGTGAGTGTGTTGATCTTCCATCCTCCGCCGGGTATGCAAACACGGGGGGAGTGGGGAGACACGCCTTTACGTTGTGTATCATAGTAAGCGATATAGAGATTGAGTGTAGTCCCCGCTGGATCCTTGAAATTTGCGTTCAAATAGTCACTGAGCTGCAGAGTGTCAAGAATGTTAGGTGGAATGATCTGTGGTTGGGAGAGCCATTCTCCAATATTTTCCGGGAACTGGCTTAGGGTCAGTCGTGACGGCGTGTTTTCATGGCGTGCGCCGATCATCAGCGTGAAAAATGTTGCCCCTACCAATAATAGAACACCCATGCGCATGGGGTTGGCGTTGAACTTTTCCTGGGCTTGCCCGTGCCCTCCTCTCGAGGGGGGGGGGTATTCCGGGATACCGAGAACTTCGCGAAATGGTCGTCTCGGGTCATGCGTGCGTGAGATTGCATAGATCTCCAATAGCAGTAACGCCGCGCTGGCCATGAATACCACCCAGCCTTCGAATTGGTGGAGAAAGCCATCGGCGGCGCCGGTCCCCGACTTGTCGACGAGTACGCCGATCATGCCTATTCTCAGACTGTTCATGATGATTGTAATGGGAATGGTGGACAGAAAAACGAGTACCCGTTGCCAGAAGGGTGCGGAAAACAGATAGGCGGCGATATACCCAAGTCCCATTAACGGGTACAGATAACGTAAGCCACTGCATGCGTCCACAACCTGAAGCTTGTAGCTGCCAAGATCAATCACGTTACCTTCCAGGTACACCGGGATATGAAACAGCCGGATAACCCACACGCCGAGTTCCGATGAGAGCAGTTGAAGGCGGTATGACAGCGAAGCATCGATAAAATAGGGTAAGGGTATCGCGAATACCAGAAGCAGCAGCGGCCAGAAAAGGATGCGAAAGTAGGGTATTCCGCCAAATACAAGTATCAGGCCATAGATAGTGAGAATGAGTGAGTAGTGGACCAGGATATACAATGCGCTGAGTTCGCCGATCAGCAGCATCGATGCGCCGATAGCGATCAACACAACGCCGATCCACGCGGGTTTTCGTTCGGTGGCTCGCAGCAGGTTCCGTTTACACCAAGCGAAGTAGATGGCCAGCAGGGGAAGAAAAAAGCCATGGCTGTATTCTTCCTGACTGGACCAGCGCTCGACGAGGTTTGTTATCCCGCCCCAATAGGCGATAGTGAGAAGCAGGAGTATCAATCCACCAAGCAGATAGTGGCGTAGGTTAACTGAATCAGGTGTCCTTGCATTCATCTCGACTGTCCATCTACCAGATAGAGGGCGTTGTTGAAGTAGAATATCTGCCGTACGCGTTGTGATAAGTTGATGATGCGGGGTTGCTCGATGCCGCGATACTTGTACAGCGCCATGATCAGCGCAATCGCGGAACTGTCGATGTATATCAGATTCGCAAGGTCGAGGGTGATGCGCTTACCGGAGGTGACCGCCTTGAAGAAAGCCTCTTGCGCGGGAGCCAGACGGGCATGCGTGAAGGCGCCGCCAAGATGAATGAATCTCTCTTTTTCGGTATCCCTCGGTTCGATAGTCAGCGGCATCTTTTGGTACGCTTTGAAAGAGGTTCTGAGTTTCACCGCATAGGGTAGAATCCGGGTGATGACCAGCCTCAGTGCAATGCCGCCGTCGACGGCATAGCGTCGCCACAGGGTCGGTTCTTTCAGGATTCTCCATAACCATTCGAAACCGGCATTCTGCACCCAGCGTGGTGCGCGTTGAACACGACCGGCGACAAAATTGACGACAGCGCCCAAGTGGCAGATCAGTGGGATGTCGAGTTGGTCTCGGTTGTGCTGAATCCACGCTTGGCCCTTTTTCGCGCCGAGTGCGACGACCAGGAAGTTGGCGTTGGACGAATTTATCCGGGTGATGATATCGGGCGTGCTCATGGCGGCTACGTCGCCGAAGCCTGGATTCAAGCCACCAACGCAAGTCTCGGGCGCAACCTGGTGATTGAGTTGTTGACAGGCGGCACGGGCCGCGTCGCCTTCTCCTCCAAGGAAAAGCACGCGCACGGAATGGCTTACCGGTTGGCGCCACATGGCATCGAACAAAGTCGAACCGGCAACGCGCTCGCGGATGGGTAGACCCAGCAACCTGGCTATCCATACGATCGGCACGCCGTCGGCCAAGCTCAATTCGCTGTCGATGACCGAGTCGCGGAACCCCGGATCTTGCAAGGCCGCTGCAATGAAATTCAAGTTGGGGGTGGCGATGACGCAACAGTGGCGTGTCGCCGCTGCATCGTACAAATGGTGGAGCGTACTGTCTATGTCCAGCGCATCGAAAGGCAACCCCAGGATGCACCAGGTGTCCCTGTGGAAAGCGGCTCTGTCTGGCTTTTTCTTCACAACGACACTATCCGTATGCAGGACCCCCGCCATCCGAGTTCCGGAACGCTCGCACGCGCGCCGGAAGCTGGCGTTTGGGTGGCGGAGGCTCTATGTGACGGCAATGGCCGACATTGTCGCAGTATGCGCGTCACAAATAAACCGTTGGCTGTTGGCGGGCCGGCTCTTGCCTAATACGCATTCTTGGAGAACAGGCTGAACACTGTCCGCGCCAGAATCGACAGATCAAGCCAGATTGACCAATTATTGATGTATTCCAGATCGGATTTGATGCGTTGTTCCATCTGGCTGATATCGCGTATCTCTCCGCGCAGACCACGTACCTGTGCCAACCCCGTGATACCGGGTTTGATTCGGTGACGCGAGAGATAGGCAGTAATGCGGTGTGCGTATTGTTGGTTGTGCTGCGTGGCGTGAGGCCGTGGCCCCACCAGGGACATGTCGCCGCTGAATACGTTGAAGATCTGCGGGAGTTCATCGATGCTGGTGCGACGCAAGAAGCGGCCCACCCGGGTAACGCGCGGATCCGAGCGTGTTGCCTGCTTCACCTCGTTGCCGTGGTCGGTGTCGACCCGCATGCTGCGGAATTTCCATATCCTGAATGGCTTGCCATCCCAGCCGGTTCGTTCCTGACGAAACAGAACGGGGCCGGGTGAATCGAGCTTGATCGCCATGGCGGCGATCAACATGATGGGACTTGCGAGCAGAAGGATGATGCTGGCCAGCACCTTGTCTTCGATCGACTTCAACAGCAGGTGAGTGCCCGTGAGCGGAGTTTCCGACAAGGTCAGAATCGGGATGCCCGCGATCTCCTTCACGCTGTGGTTGAGTAGCTGGAGAGAGAAGATATTCGGCGCCCAGTGAATGTTGACATTGCTATCGAGCAGGTCGAAGTAGACCTGCTTGATGATCGGCGAGGCGTCCATTGATACGGTGATATAGACGGTTTCAATGTGATGCTCCGCGATCAGTTTCTTCAGATCATGTATCTCACCGAGTATCGGTGGTGAGTCATTGATGTTACTTGCTTTTTCGTCCTCGTTAGTGTCATTCGGCACAACGATGGCGCCAATGATATCCTCGTTGATCCACGGGTTGGTGTTGACGCGATTGAACAGGTAATTCGTCAAGGTTCCCGTGCCGATCGTCAGGGCGGAGGCGGGCTGATGGGAATGACTACGTCGTTGCAGAGAACGCAACGCGATATGCGAGGTCATTTGAAAAAGGTATCCCAGCGAGTACAACAGAACGCCAACCTGCCTGGAGAACAGCTCGGAGCTCTTGGTCAGGAAGCCGATCAGCAGCAGGGCGCCGAAAGCGACCGTCCATGCTTTTCCCAACGTCAGGGCCTTGCGCGTCATGCCGCCATGTTGGCGGTAGACCGAGAACCGGTCGTAGCTGACCGCCATCGCGCCGATCAGCAGCATGACGGCGATGATGTCCACCGGTCTCAGGTGGCCGTTGACAAAGAGGGTGATTCCCGCCGCCAAGGCGATAACCACCATCCCATCGAAGACGGATTGAAACGTGGTGCTGAGACTATTGCGGCGGCGCAGCAGGGATTTGTTCGATGATTCAGGTTTCAACTCGGGCGTGTCCGGTATTGAAAGAATAGGTACTCGGCAGGGTGGCGTGGATCTTACGTCAACTCCCCACTGTTTGGTATCGGTGAAGCCCGCCGATCCGGAGTAGTGGGAGCGAGATTTGTAGGCGCGTGCTTCGTTCGTGCCGGCAGTCTAGGAGCCTGTCGGATTATGGATGAATCTACTGCGAAGCTGGGAGAGCGGTCCAAATACTCCCGTTTTTTCGTTACATAGGTCCACTATGCGCCTCAAAACCGGGAGCATTTGGCCTCGCTCTCCCACCTCCTCGCTACGATCCCCTATAACCCGACAGGCTCCTAGAGGAAGTAAAGTATCGATATAGGGGTAAACCCTGTCAGGATACTTTACAGTTGTGATGCGCCTCACGTTTCAGGGAGGGGGTATCCTATCTCGATTTCCCATAAAAATTTATTGATTACAGTTGTTTATTTGATTCATTGGCTTACGGTGGTTGGTTTGGCTCGATAATTGCATCATAATTTGTCAGCGGCGCTTCACCCGCAACGTAGTCGTCGGTTCCTCTCGACGTTTTGCGGCAAGTGGTGCTGTTTATTTAAAGTGATATTTCTCTCATGGAGAGCAGGCTAATGAAGATAGATGCAAAACAAATGGGTCGACTGATATGCGCTATGGCGGCGTTCGCATTGGTGTTGGTTTCCACCAATGCTGTCAGTTCAGTGACTTATGATGGGCTTGGGAGCGCAACCGGGTCGGGAACTTTCAGCCATAGTGGCAGCTCCGCGACGGTGGGCAGCGTAGCGCCATTGACGGTTGCCGGTGGCTTTACACAGCCTACCGTTGTCCCGGCTGCTTACACTGTCGACGAATTGTTCAGCACGGATGGCACCATGAGCGTCCGAGTGGCGGCGCGTGGCATCGTTACGACACCGACGCCCGGTAGTAATTATCAAACCGGCGATCTGTACATGCAGTGGTTCGATAGCACCGGAACCACGGCGGTGAGTTCCGCGATTCAGGTGACGGATGCAACTGGACACCAGCTCGGCGGCGCGTTCAATACTCCGGCGTTTTCCACATACCTGACGGCGCTGTTGCCGGCAGGTAATTATACGCTGCGTCTGACCGGTAACGCGATCGGCGCCAACGGCGGTGGCTATACGCTTTACGTCAGTGAAGTTCCGCTGCCAGCGGCCGCTATCCTGTTTGCCTCCGCATTGTTCGGCTTTTCGATGTTCTCCACTCGCCGTAAGGTATCGTGAACCAGCGTTTGATGAGCTGATGCGCATGAGTTCGAGAGAGCTCGGCCAACGCAAAAAAAGGGGGGCGTTCGCCCCCCTTTTGTTTTCCCGGGGAGGTGCGTAGAATCCCAGTCATTTTCTGAGGCAGGTAGAGAATTCGTGCATTCAATGGAGCCAGAAATCCTTACCCTAAAGGATTACCTGCACATACTCTGGCGTCGTAAACTATTCTTTATTATACCTTTTTTTCTTATTCTCGGGGTTGCGTCGGCTGTCGTCGTCCTGCTGCCACCCACTTACCAATCCACCGGCAAAATCCTCATCGAATCCCAGCAGATCCCGACCGATCTGGTTCGTTCCACGGTCAGTACCTATGCGGGCGAACGCATCTCGATCATCAAGCAACGCGTGATGACTCGGGATAAATTACTTGCAATCATCGATAAATATCGGCTGTTCTCCGATCAGCGAGGAAATACCCCGAACTCCGAGATCATCGAGAGGATGCGCGGCAGAATCATTATCGAGATGATCAGCGCGGCCACGAAAGGGCGCAAGCGCAATGCCGCCACCATCGCGTTCGATGTTGCCTACCAGGATCACGATCCGGTGTTGGCGCAGGCGGTGGCAAATGAGCTGGTCACGCTTTTCTTGTCGGAGAACGTGAAGGTGCGTACCGAGCGCGCGACGGAGACCACGGATTTTCTACGTAGCGAGGCCGACAAGCTGAAGACACGTATCGAGGCGATGGAGAATAAGATCGCGGTATACAAACAGCAGCACCGCGACAGCCTGCCGGAGCATCTCAATCTGCACGTGGGGCAGTTGGAGCGCGCGCGCTCCGAGCTGCGGGCGGTCAAACGCGAGCTGAGTTCCCTCGCGGAGCAGAAAGAATCGCTGGAGATACAGTTGGCATCGATTCGTAGCGGCTCAGCGGTGCTGAGTGGCGAACCCCTGGAGCCCAACTCACCGATCGCCCGCTTGCAGATGTTGAAGCTGAAGATGCTCGATCTCAGCACCCGCTACCAGGAATCGCATCCGGATGTGATTATGCTAAAGAGGCAGATCGCGACACTGGAAGCGGAGCTGGACCCATTGGACTTGCGGAGCGGTGTCGAAGCGGAGATCACGGAGCTCCGGTCCCTGTTGGAGAAGGCGAAGCAAGCGTATACCGAGCAGCATCCCGTGGTGAAGACGCTAGAGGCGCGCTTGGCGGACGCCAGGGGACGCCTGGACAGCCTGGTGGCGAAAGGCCAGGAGGAAGAGGGTCCTCACGCGGCTGCCCCCGGGGTTGTCATGACGAATCCCGCGGAGGCCTTGCTGACATCGAAACTGAAGGCGATGGAGAGTAAGCGCGAATCACTGCTGGAGGATCGCGCGGCGCTGGAAGATCGGGTTACCGTGCTGGAGCACAGCGTGATGCTGACGCCGGAAACCGAGAGAGGCCTGCAGGAATTGGCCCGGGACTATGCCGGCGCGAAACAGAAATACGCCGAGATCAAATCGAAGGAGATGGAGGCCGCGCTTTCGGAAAGCCTGGAGGCTGGACAAAAGGCCGAGCGCTTCATCCTGCTGGAACCGCCCATTCGGCCGGATAAACCGATCAAGCCGAACCGACCAAAGCTGCTGTTGCTGGGTTTCGTCGCGGCGCTGGCGGGTGGCGCCGGAGTGGTCTATCTCCTGGAGCAGATGAACTCCGGGATACGCAGCGCGGCGATGCTGACCCAGGTGGTCGGTGTTCCGCCGCTGGTCGTGATCCCCTACATCGACAACAGTGAAGATCGCCGCCGCAGGCGGCGGAACATGGTGATCCTGTGGGCGGTCCTACTGACCTTGGTGTTGGTCGGGCTTGTCGTGGTGCACTTCTTCTACCGGCCGCTGGATATGCTTTGGTATCAACTGCTATCACATTTGCAATAGCGGACACGGGTAGCGAACAGGAGGCCGGATGGAACGTATAAAACGAGCGCTGGAACTCGCGCGCAGTCAACGCGAAGCGGACCGATCGGTGCCCACGGGGCCGCGACCGGCTGATGATTTGCAGCCAGCCGTGACAAAGGAACTGGAAGAGATCCGTTACACCCAGACCCGGGTGGAACCGGTGGACATCGACGCGCTGGCCGAACGCCGCGTCGTTGCCAGGCAACCACGTGATCCGCGCGCCACCCAGATCAATATCCTGCGTACCAAGGTTTTACAGATGATGGAGACTCGTGGTTGGCGCACTATCGCGCTCACCAGCGCGGCACCCGGCGCCGGCAAGAGTTTTCTGGCGGCGAATCTGGCCGCGAGTATCGCCATGCAGGTGGACTACACGGCGCTGGTCGTGGACGCGGACATGCACCATCCGAGTATTGCCGGTTACTTCGGCATAGAGGCTGACGCCGGCCTCGGTGATTACCTTTCGAGTGATGTTCCCCTGTCGTCCATCATGATCAATCCGGGCATGGAGCGGCTGGTGCTGTTGCCCGGGAGCCGTGAAATCTCCGTGGGTTCCAGCGGCTTGCTGGCGACGCCCCGGATGTCGCAACTGGTGGAGGAACTGAAGACGCGTTACCCGTCCCGCGTCGTGCTTTTCGATCTGCCTCCCTTGCTGGTGACGGATGACGCCCTGGCGTTTCTGCCCGAGGTCGACTGCGCGTTGCTCGTCGTCGAAAGCAATGTGAATACAGAAAAAGAGGTTCGCGAGGCCGTCAACCTGCTGAAAGGCACCAACCTGCTCGGCACCGTGTTCAACAAGGCCATACAGAGCCCCGACGGAGCCTACTACGGGAATGCATATTCCTGATCGAACACATGGCAAGCATGATGCGGCAATCCCGCAGGCATTTCCCACATCGCTCGATGTCCAACCCTGCTTCGCCTGGATTACCCTTCGCGCCGCTTGACCTTCCATTACATTATTAGTAAGTTCTCCTGCTTGCATAAAATTTTGTGTCTGCCCGCGTGATCCGGGCGTTTCAGGGCCATTCTGGAGGTTTTCCGTGGAATTGAGTGGTGGCGAAATCATCATTCGCTGTTTGAAGGACGAAGGCGTGGAATACGTGTTCGGCTACCCCGGCGGGGCGGTGCTGCATATCTATGATGCGTTGTTTCGCCAGGATGACGTGCGACATATCCTGGTGCGCCACGAGCAGGCCGCGACGCACGCGGCGGACGGCTACGCGCGTTCCACCGGCAAGCCGGGCGTCGTGCTGGTAACCTCCGGGCCGGGCGCGACGAATGCCGTGACCGGTATCGCGACGGCCTACATGGACTCCATCCCGATGGTCGTGCTGACCGGCCAGGTGCCGCAGCCGGTGATCGGCAGCGATGCCTTCCAGGAAGTCGATACCGTCGGCATCACCCGCCCGTGCGTAAAGCACAACTTCCTGGTGAAAAGCCTGGACGATCTGGCGATCACGATGAAGAAGGCCTTCTACATCGCGACCTCCGGCCGGCCCGGTCCCGTGGTCGTGGACATCCCGAAGGATGTCACCGACCCGAACACCAAGATCCCCTATGTCTACCCGGAAAAGGTCGAGATACGTTCCTATCACCCGGTGGAGAAGGGCCACCACGGCCAGATCCGGAACGCGGTCGCGGCGATGCAACGTGCCGAGCGGCCGGTGATCTACAGTGGCGGCGGCGTGGTGCTCGGCGAGGCGTCGGAAGAGCTGACCGAGCTGACCCGGCTGAGCGGTTTTCCGATCACCAATACCCTGATGGGACTGGGTGCCTATCCGGCGACCGATCGCCAGTTTCTCGGCATGCTCGGCATGCACGGCACCTACGAAGCGAACATGGCGATGTACAAGACCGACGTACTGGTCGCCATCGGCGCGCGTTTCGACGATCGGGTCACCGGCAAGATCGAACAGTTCTGCCCGAATGCAAAGATCATTCACGTCGACATCGATCCGGCATCGATCTCCAAGACCATCCGGCCGGACATCCCGATCGTCGGCCCGGTGAAGCAGGTGCTCGGAGACATGATCGACACCTGGAAGGAGAGCGCCGAGGACGCCGAGCCACAGTCATTGGACAAATGGTGGGAGCAGATCGAAGGCTGGCGAAGCATGAACTGCCTGAAGTACGAGACCAACGCGGAGAAGATCAAGCCGCAGGAATGCGTCGAAACCCTGTACCGGATCACCGACGGCGACCTGTTCCTGACCTCCGATGTCGGACAGCACCAGATGTGGGCGGCGCAATACTACAAGTTCGACAAGCCGCGGCGCTGGATCAACTCCGGTGGCCTCGGCACCATGGGCTTTGGCCTGCCCGCCGCGATGGGCGTGCAGCTCGCGCACAAGGATGCCCAGGTCGCCTGCGTCACCGGCGAGGCGAGCATCCAGATGTGCATCCAGGAGATGGCGACCTGCATGCAATACGGCCTGCCGATCAAGGTCGTGTTGATGAACAACGGCTACATGGGCATGGTGCGCCAGTGGCAGGAGTTCTTCTACGAAAGTCGCTATTCGCATTCCTACGTGGACGCGTTGCCGGATTTCGTCAAGATGGCCGAGAGCTATGGCCATGTCGGCATGCGCGTCGAGAACCCGGCCGACCTGGAGGCCGCGATGCGGGAAGCCTTCGCGATGAAGGATCGTTTCGTCTTTCTCGATGTGGTCGTCGATCCCGCCGAGAACGTCTATCCCATGATCGAAGCCGGAAAGCCGCATAACCAGATGCATCTTTCCCCGTACCTGAGCAGTGAGCGGGAGCTGGCCTGATGAGACACGTGATTGCCGTATTGATGGAGAACGAATCGGGCGCGCTGTCGCGCGTCGCCGGGCTGTTCTCCGCGCGTGGCTACAATATCGAATCGTTGACCGTGGCACCGACGGAAGACCCGTCGCTGTCGCGCATGACCATCGTGACGCGTGGCAACGAAGCGATCATCGAACAGATCACCAAGCAGTTGAACAAGCTGATCGACGTGGTCAAACTGCTCGACCTGTCCGAGGGTCCGCATATCGAGCGCGAGCTGATGCTGATCAAATTGAACACCGAGGGGGAATACCGCAACGAGGCGCAGCGCCTGGCGGATATCTTTCGCGGCAACATCATCGATGTGACGCCAAGCAGCTACGTGATCGAGATGACCGGTGACAGCGACAAGCTGGACGCCTTCGTTCGCGCGGTCGACAACGAGCGCATCGTCGAGGTCGTGCGCACCGGGTCATCGGGGATCTCGCGCGGGTCACGTGGCTTGACGCTCTGACAGCTTGTCGGGCGCGGCATTTTCCTGGTTCCCGGTCCGGTCGTCGAACCGGGGCTTGAATCCATAAACTTTCTATTGAAACTAGGGTATCCATACCATGGCGCTGAATATCTACTATGACAAAGACGCGGATCTGTCGCTGATCCAGGGTAAGAAGGTCACCATCATCGGCTACGGCTCGCAAGGGCACGCGCATGCCAACAACCTGAAGGACTCCGGTGTCGACGTGACCGTCGGACTGCGTGGCGGATCGGCCTCGGCGCAGAAGGCGCGGGCCGCTGGCCTGCAAGTCAAGGAGTTGGCCGAGGCGGTCGACGGCGCGGATGTCGTCATGGTGCTGGCGCCGGACGAGCATCAGGCGATCCTGTATCGCAAAGTCATCGAGCCGAACATCAAGCAGGGTGCCGCGCTGGCGTTCGCGCACGGCTTCAACATCCACTACGGCGCGGTCACGCCGCGTGCCGATCTGGATGTCATCATGATCGCGCCGAAGGCGCCGGGGCACACCGTGCGCAGCGAATTCGAGCGTGGCGGCGGCATCCCCGACCTGATCGCGGTCGCGCAGGACGCCAGCGGCAAGGCCAAGGACATCGCCCTCTCCTATGCCTCGGCCATCGGTGGCGGGCGTACCGGCATCATCGAAACCACCTTTCAGGACGAGACCGAAACCGACCTGTTCGGCGAACAGGCGGTACTCTGCGGCGGTACCACCGCGCTGGTCCAGGCGGGTTTCGAAACCCTGGTCGAAGCGGGTTATGCCCCCGAGATGGCCTATTTCGAATGCCTGCACGAGCTGAAACTGATCGTCGATCTGATGTACGAAGGCGGCATCGCCAACATGCGCTACTCGATCTCCAATACCGCCGAGTACGGCGACCTGACCCGGGGTCCGCGCATCATCAACGACGACACCAAGGCCGAGATGCGCAAGATACTCACCGAGATCCAGAACGGCGAGTTCGCGCGTGAGTTCATCAACGAGAACCAGACCGGCCAGATCACCCTGAAGGCGAAGCGTCGTATCGGCCGCGAGCACCAGATCGAAGCGGTTGGCGAGCAACTGCGCAGCATGATGCCGTGGATCAAGAAGAT
>JALULB010000317.1:13291-20936 GCA_027041035.1 Sedimenticola sp.
GCCTTGAGCGGGCTTTTTCGTGTCCGGGCGGTTTTCGCGGATTGCGGGCGCGGCATGCCGGACGCTTCAACGCCCGCCGTGAAGCCATCCCCGAGGGACACGACGGCGGGGGTACCGCCGTCGACAGGCTGCTAGCTTGCGGGACGCGTGTATCAGGCCATGCTGGTCAGCATCTGCTCGACCTCGCCGATCTCCTCCGCGTGGCCCTCCATCTCGATGACGTTCGCATCATGCGACAGCCCGACACGCTCGAAGGCGGAGATCTTCGACCAATCGAGGCGCGCGGCCGGATGGTCGCTGCCGAGCAGGTGTTGCAGGCGCGACACCAGCACCAGGTCGGAGTAGTCGGCCTGGCCGTCGTGATCGTAATCCGGTTTCACCGCGTTTGCCGGGACCGAACTCAGGCTCGCCGGAAACTTCCACAGTTTCAGGATGTAGCTGCCGATCGTCGGCGCGATCGCCTGAATGTAGCGGTCCAGGCGGTCGCCGTCGTTGCTCAGCACACTGTCCTCCTCGGCGAGGGTCAGCACCGGCAGCGCGCCGATGTTGTGGATCAGGCCGGCGAGCAGGGCCTGCTCGCGATCCAGATGGGGCAGGGCGCCGCTGAGCACCCGCGCGATCGCGGCTACCTGCACGCTCTGATCCCAGACCGTGCGCATCTTTCTGTCCAATGCGTCCGACGTGGCCTGAAACATCTGCTTCATCGCCAGGCTGACGACCAGGTTCTTCACCAGGCTCAGGCCGAGACGGGTAACCGCCATCTTCACGCTGTCGATGTCGCTGCGACCGCGATAGAGCGGGCTGTTGGCCACTTGCATCAGCCGCGCGCTGAGCGCCGGATCGGTGGAGATCAGCGTCGCCAGGCTGTCCGCCGTCGCAAGTTCGTTCTCCACCTCGTCACGCACGCGCAACGCCACCTCGGGCAGGGTCGGCAGACGAATCTCATTGTTCGCGATCGAGGTCTTCAGGGTATCGAAAAACTGTGCTGCTGTAGTCATGCTCGGTCCGGATATCTGATTTATCCGGTTATCGGCGGGGCGGGGGACGACTTGACCCGGGCAAGCTATCAAGGCACGTGTGAATGTAACTACTCGCTCCCGACAGGAACCGCCGCCGCGATTGGCTGTTTCTTCCGGAAAACACCGTCAATACATCCCTGTAGGCTCGGCGGCGGCGCTGTGGCTACGCATTCCATGCTTCGCCCCAGCGTCCAGCCCCACCTTCCCTGGCGGGGCGTTCGTCCTTACCGAAAGTCCACCGGACTTTCGGTAAGGACTCACCCCTGCCGCCGACGTTTCCTCCAGAAACAGCCAATCGCGGCAACTGCGTGGCGTTGGGGCACCATGGGCGAGTGGTTACGTGTGAATACGTCTTGAAAAGGAGCTATGTTCCTTACCGTGCGAGGGATCTTCCAAAGCCCCGCCTATAAAGCCGAAAAATAAACCCTCCGTGAGCGCACCCAACACTAGCCGGCTTCGCCCGGTCAATCCCAGCTCAATGCACCACCGGTCTGGTATTCGGTCACGGTGGTTTCGAAGAAGTTCTTCTCCTTGCGCATGTTGGCCTGTTCGTCCAGCCACGGCAGGGTGCTTTCGGCGCCGGGGAAGGGTTCTTCGTGGTCGAGTTGGCGGGCGCGGCGGTTGGCGATGAAGCGAAACTGGCCGATGTGGTCTTCCTTGCTATAGCCAAGGATGGGGTCGCGCAGGATGTAGCCGGCGTAGGCGGATTCGGCGGCGTCGGCCTCCTCCCACATCTCGCGGATGGCTTTCGGGTCCAGCGTGACCTCTTCCTCCTTGATGATCTGTTTCACCACGCGGATGCCGAAGGAGGCATGCAGTACCTCGTCGCGCATGATGTACTGGAACTGTTCGGCGGTGCCTTTCATCAGGCCGCGACGTTGCAGCGCGAAGATCGGGCTGAAGCCGTTGTAGAACCAGCAGCCCTCGAAGATGCCGCCGAAGAAGGTGTAGGCCATCAGGAAATTCTCCAGCTCGTCGCGGTCGCGTAGGTCGATGTCGGCGCGCAATACCGAGTTCAGCCGGCGGTTGGCGATCTGGATCTTCTGGTTGATCTCGGGCACGACGCGGTAGCGGTTGTAGATCTCGCCCTGGTCGAGTCCGATGGTTTCGATGCAGTGCTGGTAGGTCCAGGTGTGCAGCGCTTCCTCGTAGACCTGGCGGGCCTGGTAGATCTGCAACTCCGGCGCGCTCATCTTCTCCATCACCGCCAGGCCGATGTTGCGCATCGCGAGGATGTCGGAGGTGGTCAGGTAGGAGAGGACGTTTTCGTAGACGTGGCGCTCTTCAAGCGTCATGTTGTGCTGGTAGTCGTGTACGTCCTGGGCCATGTTGATGTCCAGCGGCGTCCAGTGGTTCTTGTTGGCGTTGAGGAAGTATTCCCAGGCCCAGGGGTACTTGAACGGCGCGAGCTGGTTGATGTCGGTCAGTCCGTTGATGACGCGCTTGTCCTCTGGCTTGACCGGCTCGATATCGATGTCCGGATCGGGCGCGGCGGGTGTCGCCGGATCGGCCTCGATGCCGGGCGGCGCGGGTTGTTCGGCGGTTACCTGCGGGGTGCGTGGCGCCACGTTGGAAGGCGCGGCGGGCGGCGGGCTGGCCGGTGTCAAGGGATCGTCCCAATTCAGCATGATCTTTGGCTCCTTCGGTTTGTTGTTGCTCATGGTGTTGCTTGAATCCGGCGTTTGAATGCCTGTTTGTGCTGGACCGCCGTTGCGGTCTTCCCGCGGCCGGTCCGGTCGCGCCGAATCGACCGTCGCGACCGCCGCGAGTACGTCCCTGTAGGCTTGGCCTCGGCTTCCCTGCCTCGGGCATCGCGCCGGTCGCTTCGGCGCGGCCTGTCTTCATGCGCAGGTGGCCGTTCGGGCTGTTCCCGCGCCCGGTCCGGTCGTGCCGAATCGACCGCCGCGATCGCCGCGAGTGCGTCCCTGTAGGCTTGGCCTTGGCTTCCCTGCCTCGGGCAGCGCGCCGGTCGCTTCGGCGCGGTCTGTCTTCATGCGCCGGCGGCTGCCTCGGACTTGTCAATAATGCTGACCGCCCCGTCCCGCATTTTTGCTGAAGGCAACACGGGAGACATGCGAACGGGACAAGGCGGTCAGACTTACCGGGTTGGCGCCGATCCGCAGATGCGGAACCGGCGCCGTGATCGGGTTACTGGCAGGCCTCGCAGTCGGGGTCCAGTATCGAGCAGGCCTTGGGCGCGGTCGCCGTGATCGCGCTCGACGGGCCGCCGGCTTGCGCGGCCTGATTGCCCTGGCGCGGATCGGTCGCGGTCTTTTCCACCCCGGTGGCGCCCATCGAACGCAGGTAGTAGGTGGTCTTCAGACCGCGCACCCAGGCCAGTTTGTACAGGTTGTCGAGTTTCTTGCCGGACGGCTCGGCCATGTACAGGTTCAATGACTGCCCCTGGTCTATCCATTTCTGGCGGCGCGAGGCGGCCTCGACCAGCCAGCGCGAGTCCAGCTCGAAGGCGGTGGCGTAGAGCGCCTTCAGCTCATCTGGCAGGCGGTCGATGTGTTGCACGCTGCCGTCGTAGTACTTCAGATCGTTGGCCATCACCTCGTCCCACAGACCGGCGGCCTTGAGGTCATGCACCATGTAGGGATTGACCACGGTGAACTCGCCGGACAAGTTGGATTTGACGAACAGGTTCTGGTAGGTCGGCTCGATCGACTGGCTGACGCCACAGATGTTCGAGATGGTCGCGGTCGGCGCGATCGCCATGCAGTTGGAGTTGCGCATGCCGACATGGCGCACCCGCTCGCGCAGGCTGTCCCAGTCCAGCGTGCGGCTACGGTCCTGTTGCAGATACTGGCCGCGTTGCTCGGCGAGGATATTGATGGAGTCGATCGGCAAGATGCCCTGGCTCCACAGCGAACCTTCATAGGTCGGGTAGCGACCGCGTTCCTCCGCCAGCCGGGTGGATGCCTGGATCGCGAAGTAGCTGACCGCCTCCATGGATCGATCGGCGAACACAATGGCTTCTTCCGACGCGTAGGGCAGGCGTTGCTTGTACAGGGCATCCTGAAAGCCCATCACGCCGAGCCCCACCGGGCGGTGGCGCAGGTTGGAATAGCGCGCCTGCGGCACGCTGTAGTAGTTGTATTCGATGACGTTGTCGAGCATGCGCATCGCGGTGCCGACGGTCTTCTCCAGTTTCTCCATGTTCAGGCCGTTCTCGTCGACGTGCGCGGCGAGATTCACCGAACCCAGGTTGCACACCGCGATCTCGTTGTCCGAGGTGTTCAGCGTGATCTCGGTACACAGGTTGGAGCTGTGCACCACGCCCATGTGTTGCTGCGGTGAACGCAGATTGCAGGGGTCCTTGAAGGTGATCCACGGATGGCCGGTCTCGAACAGCATGCCGAGCATCTTGCGCCACAGATCCAGGGCCTTGAGCGTGCGGAACACGCGGATCTCGCCGCGCGCGGCCTTCTCTTCGTAGGCGACATAGGTCTTCTCGAACTCCGCGCCGGTCAGGTCGTGCAGATCCGGCACCTCGTCCGGCGAGAACAGCGTCCAGTCGCCTTCCTCGGCGACGCGCTTCATGAACAGGTCGGGTATCCAGTTGGCGGTGTTCATGTCGTGCGTGCGCCGCCGTTCGTCACCGGTGTTCTTGCGCAGTTCCAGGAAGTCCTCGATATCCAGGTGCCAGGTCTCCAGGTAGGCGCATACCGCGCCCTTGCGCTTGCCGCCGTTATGGGCCAGCGCCGAAGTGGTCATGTAGGACTCGTCGCCTTCCACCTTGAGGTCGTAGACGAAGGGTATCGGCGACAGCGGCTTCAGGCCGCGGACGCGGGTAAACAGCCAGTTTTTCCATACCAGCCAGTTCTGCTTGCCGACCGGCTTGCAGCCGACCAGCCGGGCGAGTTCCGGCACCGCCGGTATGCGCAGATCGTAGGCCTTGCAGATGCCGTCGAAGCGAATCCTGGCGCCATCCGCGCGGGTTCCCTCAGGGTTCTGCTCGCGTTCCCGGTACTGGCCGGCGCTCGGGACGCCCAGGCGGAGCAACTGGTAACGCAAGCCTTCAACGAGCGTGCGTGACGTATTGGTGAAGTAGATCTCCTTGCCACGGCTGATGCCGCCATCGGTTTCGATCAGCCCCTGGATGAGGGCCAGTGCCTGCCGGTGGGGCAGGTGGGCATAGTGGCGATGGATGCGCTTGTTGCCGGACTCGTCGTAGAGTGCGTCATGACTGAAGACGAAACCGGGGTTGTCGCCGCGTATCAGGCGGCCGCTGGTGCCATCGCGCGCGACGCCGAACCCCGCGGACCAGCCGATCTGCAAGCAATTCCGCTGTTGGTTCTTCACCCAATAGTGAATGCCGCGACTCTCAAGATAGTGGCGCACGAAATCCAGGTGGGTGTCCCGCTCGGGGTTACCGGAGACGCCCCATTCCAGGCCGTTCTTCGCGCAATGGCCGTCGCCTAGCAGGATGCCGTACAGACGCGCATCCTCTTCATCGAAGCCATGAACCGGGGTGACCTCCCGGGGAATCACCTGGGCGACATAGTCGCCTTTCTCCAGCTTGCCGGCATCGACCCACTCGGGAGCGACCTTCGATTTCTCCAACCAGGCATAACTGCGCTTGTTGGCCTGTTCCAGCGGAATGCCACGGATCGCCCACAGGGGATGTTCGCTGGTGACGCGCAAGGTATCGATGGCGTGTTTGATATCGATCTCGACCATGGGGTCGGTCTGATTGTAGGTCATGCATTTTCGGACTTCGCGGTAGATGCCGCGCTGACCCAGCACCAGGTCGCCTCGTCGGATGTCTTTGATCGCCTTGATGCCTTCCGCCGTATGTAGCAGCGTGTCGCCGGCGAAACACTGATTCACCGCTACCGCCGTGTCGTTTGCCACCTTCAGAAACGGCACCACGCCCTGCGACTTGCCGTTGGTACCCTTGATGTGCGCGCCCATGCCGCGCACCCGCGTCCAGTCGTTGCCGAGGCCGCCGGCGTATTTCGACAGCAGGGCGTTGTCCTTGATCGCGCTGTAGATGCCGTCCAGGTCGTCGGGTACCGAGGTCAGATAACAGGAACTCAGTTGCGGGCGCAGGGTGCCGGAGTTGAACAACGTCGGCGTGCTGCTCATGAAATCGAAGGACGAGAGCAGGCGATAGAACTCGATGGCGCGATTCTCGCGGTCCAGCTCGTTGATCGCCAGTCCCATCGCGACGCGCATGAAGAAAGCCTGCGGCAGCTCGATGCGCTGGCCGTCGGAATGGATGAAATAGCGGTCGTTCAGGGTTTGCAGGCCGAGATAGGTGAAGCGCAGATCGCGCTCTACATCCATCGCCTCGGCCAGTCTTTGCAGGTCATATTGCAACAGCTGGCTGTCGAGCAGCTCCAGCTCCACCGCCTTGCGCACATAGCTGGCGAAGTAGGCCGGATAGACCGAAGCCATCTCCGCCTGGGTGGCGACGTTGGTGTCCAGGCCGAGAAAAGCCAGCGCCTCGCGACGCAGGCTGTCGAGCAGCAGGCGCGCGGCGACCTGGCTGTAGTTCGGTTCCTTCTCGATCAGGGTACGCGCGCTCATCACCAGCGCCTGACCGACATCGCTATCCTTCACGCCGTCGAACAGGTTGCGGCAGGTGTCTTGCAGGATGGCCTCGGCGTCGACCGACTCCAGTCCGGCGCAGGCCTCCTCGACCAGCGCGCGCATGCGCGCCACGTCCAACGGTCGCTGGCTGCCGTCCTCCAGCGTGACCTTCACCAGGTGCTCTTGCTCCGCGTTCTCCTTGCGTGCCTGTTCGCGCTGCTGGGCGCGTTCGGCGCGATACAACACATAGGCGCGCGCCACCTTGTGTTCGCCGGCGCGCATCATCGCCAGTTCGACCTGATCCTGAATGTCCTCGATATGCAGCGTGCCGCCGTTCGGCTGACGCCGGGTCAGCGCGATGACCACCTGTTCGGTCAACTGCTTGACCACATCGTGCACACGCGCGGATGCCGCGGCATTACCGCCCTCCACGGCGAGAAACGCCTTCGTCATCGCCACCTCGATCTTGCTGGCGTCGAAGCCGGTGACCTTGTTGTTGCGCCGGATCACCTGAAACTCGCCCGGAACCAGCGCGCTCAACTCGCCGCCGGCGGCGCCGGTGGGCACCTCGCCGACCGGCGGCAGCGCGAAACTCATCGGGGTGGTGGCGTCTGTGTTCTCAGTGGACATGCTTCCTCCGGGCGTCGTTTATTCAGGTGGTTCACGGAATCGGGTAGGCTGGCCGGGCAATCCCGATCCGTGTGCGATTTCAATATATACGCTCCAGATGGCATGTCAACCACAAGATATTGTGTATTTGCTGTTGAAGTTAAGCGGGAATCCTGTGAGCAGTCTGTGGATAAGCGGGCTAAGCCGCTCATTCGCCGGACAAAGTTTATTGTCGGCTGACTTGTGCTGTTCGACACCACAGGATACAAGATATTGCGGTCCGTCAAGCATGTTGAGAATAAAACGCATATTGCGTGTGGCTCAATGCCACTAGCATGGCCTGTGGATGGAATCGGTGGCTGGGAAGGTCGGAAGAAACCGGGAAATTTCGTAACTACTCACCCCCGACAGGAATCGCCGCCGCTATTGGCTGTTTCTTCCGGAAAACGCCGTGAATACCTCCCTGTAGGCTCGGC
>JALULB010000318.1 GCA_027041035.1 Sedimenticola sp.
CTCCTGCATTGCACTAATAAGTTACATCCCTGTAACGATCACATTTTTTGCCTTGATCTGACGCATTTCAGCGGCGATCTGAGCAGTTACCCTTTATTTGATCTACTCGCTGAGTAGTTACATTAATCAAACATTTAAATTAAATGTTTGCGGTAAGTTACTGTATTATAATTTGGTAGGCGCCATCGAAGCGTCTTGTTAAGGGTTATCCCTCGGGCATTTCGGGAGCACTCCGGATTTTGTCTTTTGCCGCTTTCATCCATACTTCGTCTCACTGGACGGACCGGCCGACAGAGCCGGGCGTAGCCAGTCACCAAAGGAGGATGGAGTTGGATAGTCGACAGCAAGAACGCAGTAACGTCAGCTTTGACGTGGTGCTCTGTTATGAAGGGCTGGGCCTGATCAAGGGCACGGCCGTCAACATGAGCGCGCATGGGCTTTTTGTCGAAACCGACTTCGCCAGTATACCAAAAGGGGCAAGCGTGCAGGCGGCATTCGTCTGCCATGCACAGGCCGAGCCCAGACACATTTCCCTGCACGGGGTTGTGGTTCGTTCCACTGAACGCGGTGTTGCAATCAACTTCAGCAATGCGGATGCGGAGGAATGTGCCAGGATTCTCGCGCAGCTCTCCGCGCCGCGAGTTTTTTCCGAGCAGCCGATTCCGGCGTTTCTCTGAGCGGCACTTTTACGCCCGCCGGTCCGCGGTGCCGGCGCATCTGAATACCCTGATACGTGCGTGGTGTTGCCCGCCGCGCTGTTTTCCGCGATGATTCCAGTATGACGAGCAAACCCCAGAATTCGCCCGTGCCGGTGCGTACCGGCATGGGGCGTCTGTTTCGTCGGTTGTCCCTGCCGATGCTGGCGGTGTTTGCCGGTCTGCTCAGCGCGATCCTGCTGTGGGTCGTGCTCGATAAGATCCAGACCACCGTGCTCGCGCGCCTGTACGACGAAGAGGTGAAGCAACAGCAGGATCAGCGTGCCAGCGAGGCGCTGCTGCGCTATGACAACTACCTGAATCAGTACAAGCATGTGGTCAGGTTGATCGCGCGGCACGACTGGATGTTCGACTGGATGGATCTTGAAACCTGGCCGGACGAGGCTCCGAGGGAGCCGCGTATGACCACCTCGCTGGGTTGGGTGCGGCGCGAGGCGCTGGTCGCGACCTCGGTGCCGCCACGCTATATCCTGATCTTCGATGACGACGGGCATATTCGCGCGGTGCAGCGCGATGCGCGCTACCCGTTCATCCCGGCCCAGTTCGACAGCATCGATCAGACCTACGTGCAGGAGAGCCGCATCCGGCCGGTGCATTTTCTTCTCGACGAGCGGCCCTATCTGTTGATCGGCGAGCAGGTGCATGATCGCGTGGATACCCTGAACGGCACCTTGCTGCTGGTGATACCGATAGACGATCGCTTTCTGCGCGTCGCCGAGCAGTCGTTGACTGACGATGCCGTGGTCGCGTTGCTGGATGTAGACGAGCAACGCATTCTCGCCAGCAGTGATCCCGAGCAGGTTCCGGATAACAGTATCGTCGAGACGTTGCGCGAAAGCCACGCGGTATCGGCGCATTCCCTGTTCGACTATGAAGGCTCGGACATCAGCCTGCTGTTTGCCGTGCTGCTGCCGAAGTCGCAGATCTTCAACGCCAGGGACAAGTTCATCGAACTGGAGCGCTGGCAGCGGCTGATCGGCACGCTGGTGTTCGTCGTGGTGTTCTCGTTGCTGGCCTATCTGATCTCGTCACGGGTGAACCGCTCGATACGGCGCATCGCCGATTTTTCCCAGCGCGCACTGGGCTTCAGCCAGCCGGTGGCCCACGAAGGGAATCAGATCATGCTGCTGGAGGACTGGATGCAGCAGATGGTGAAGCTGTTCCTGCAGGCCAGGGAGGAGATGCGTGAACGTCACGAGACGGAGATCAAGGATACCGAGGCGATCAAGACCGCCGTGCTGGAAAGCTCGCTGGATGCGATCATCACCATCGACGAGCACGCCATCATCGTCGACTTCAATCCCACCGCCGAGGAGCAGTTCGGCTATCGAAACGACGAGTTGATCGGCTGGCGGCTGCCGGAGATGTTGCTGGAGCCGGACAGCCACCTGTTGTTCGAGGGGATATTCGAGTGCGCCAAGGCCAGCGATTGCGCCAACAGCAGCCGCATCGAGATGGAAGCGCTCGATCACGATGGCGGGATGTTTCCGGTCGAGGTCTCGATCAAGCCGATCGTGCTGGCGGACAAGCGCCTGTTCACCGTCTATCTGCACGATATCTCCACCCGTCTGCGCCAGGAGCGCGAGATTGCCGATCTGGCGCGTTTCCCCGGCGAGAGCCCCGAGCCGGTGCTGCGCGTGAATGCCCAGGGGGTGGTGATATACGCGAATCGCGCCAGCCGGCCGTTGCTCGATTACTGGGGCTGCGAGCTTTCCCAGACCCTGCCGATGTACTGGCGTGAACTGGTCTCCGAAGCGTTGGGTTCCGGTCGCGGCCACGAGCTGGAGGTGCAGCGCGACGGGCGGTATTACTCCATCCTGCTGGCGCCGATGCCGGAGTCTGGCTACGTCAATGTCTACGCCCGTGATGTCACCGCGATGCATGTCGCCCAGGAGATCGCGCGCCAGCATCAGACCGAGCTGGTGCAGGTGTGCCGCCTGAGTACCATGGGTGAGATGGCCACCGGCATCGCGCACGAACTGAATCAGCCGCTATCGGCGATATCCAACTACGCGAACGGCTGCATCCGGCGCATGAAGGCCGGTATCGGCAGCGACCGGGATCTGATCGAGGCGCTCGGCCTGATCGGCCAGCAATCGCAGCGCGCCAGCGAGATCATCCGGCGATTGCGCGGCATGATCAGCAACAACGCGCCGGTGCGCGAGGTCGTCGAGGTGAACCAAATGCTCAAGGAGGTAGTATCCTTCATGGAGTTCGAGGTGCAGAAGAGCGGTATCCAGGTACGCCTGGAACTGGGGCACCAGCCGCTGTATATAAAGGGTGACCTGGTGCAGATCGAACAGGTATTGCTGAACCTGTTGAAGAATGCGCTCGAATCGGTACGCGAGGCCGATGTCACGTCGGGTTCCGTGGTGCTGTCCGTCGCCGAAGAGCGCGCCGGCACGGTGACCATCCGCGTGCGCGACAACGGCACGGGCATCGCCGCCGAGCGCATGCAGCAGCTCTTCGACCCGTTTTTCACCACCAAGGAGGAAGGCATGGGCATGGGACTTGCGATCAGTGCTACCATCATTCAGCATCACAAGGGCAGTATCGAGGTGGACTCCGCGCCGGGCGTCGGCGCGGAATTCATCATCAAACTGCCGGCTTTCATTCTGGATACAGAGGATTCCGTCGCGGTATGAACAATCCCGAAGCAGCACACAACGGCACGGTCTTCGTCGTCGACGACGACAGCGCGATGCGCAACTCGCTGCGCTGGCTCATTGAATCCATCGGCATGCCGGTGGAGGTATTCGCTTCCGCCGACGAATTCGTCAAACGCTATGTGCCGGGGCGGGCGGGCTGCCTGTTGCTGGACGTGCGCATGCCCGGCATGAGCGGACTCGAACTCCAGGAGTACCTGAATCAGAACCAGATCCATATCCCGATCATCATCATCACCGGCCACGGCGACGTGCAGATGGCGGTGCGCGCGATGAAGGCGGGCGCCGACGATTTCATCGAGAAACCGTTCAACGACGAGGTCTTGCTGGATGCCATCCGCGATGCGATGCAACGCGATCGCGAATACCGCGACAACCAGGCCGCGCGCGCCGAGATCGCCGCCCGTCTGGCCTGCCTGACGCCGCGCGAGCACGAGGTCATGGGCATGGTCACCGAAGGCAAGTCGAACAAGGAGATCGCCAACCTGCTCGGCGTCAGCTCGAAGACCATCGAGGCCCATCGCGCGCGGGTCATGGAGAAGATGGCCGCGCGTTCGCTCGCCGAGCTGGTACGCATGGCGATGCAGGTGAGCTGACACAAACGTAACTACTCCGCGAGTAACTCAAATAAAGGGTAACTGCTCAGATCGCCGCTGAAATGCGTCAGATCAAGGCAAAAAATGTGATCGTTACAGGGATGTAACTTATTAGTGCAATGCAGGAGCAATTGCCGGTTTACACGTGTAAATGACCATTTTTGAACGCAGAGCTGGCGCATTTCAGCGGTTAGCTGAGTAGTTACTAATTAATATCAGCAAGATACGGTGACTCAATGACAGACCCGGAAACGGAAACAAGTGACGCACGCACGCCGGAACTGTGGCGTATCGTCATGGGGATGGTCTACGACGGCCTGTTGGTCATATCCCTGCTGGTGGTCGGCACGGCCGTCGTCGTCGTTCCATTCGGGTTGATCAGCGGCAAGACGATACCGGATGGCCACCCGTTGCTTCAGCTCTGGCTGGCCTCCTGGATCGTGGGTTTCTACCTGTGGTTCTGGACACACGGCGGTCAGACGCTCGGCATGCGCGCCTGGCGGATGCGCGTGCTGCGACTGGATGGAGAACCCCTGACATTGTGGAACGCCGGCGTGCGCCTGCTCGCCTCGCCGCTTTCATGGCTGGGTCTGGGTCTGGGCTTTATCTGGATCGTGTTTGGCCCGGAACATAGAACCTGGCACGACCGCATCGCCGGTACCCGCCTGGTGATGCTGCAAAAGACCCGGCGGAAGAAGAAGCCGGCGTAAACCGTCTGTAACTACTCAGCTAACCGCTGAAATGCGCCAGCTCTACGTTCAAAAATGGTCATTTACACTTGTAAACTCACATTTTTTGCCTTGATCTGACGCATTTCAGCGGTGATCTGAGCAGTTACCCATGTTTTAGACGACTATGCTGAATAGTTACAACCGTCTATTCGTCGCCAGCCGGTTTGTCGGCCGGCCTGATCGTATTCAGGCCCCAGAACTGCCACATCCGCATGCCACCACGATAGTACTTTATCTTGTCGGCGGGGTAACCGGCCGCCACCAGGCCGCGAATCGCACGTGGCGACTGTCCGCAGGAAGGGCCGTTGCAGAAGATCACCAGGGTCTTGGCATTGCTGAAATCCCATTTGTCGGTCTTGTAGCGGTGCTCGGCCAGCCCCCATTTTTCGAGCTGCGAGTCCACCCAGGTCACCTTGCCCCGTGGCTTCGCGCCAAACGCCTCAAGGAGCGCCTTCATCCCCTCGGAATCCGGCTTCTGTGTCATCAGCGTATACGGATAATGCGACGCGCCGGGGATCGTGCCCTTCTTCCACCACACATCGGTACGCGCGTCGATCAACAAGCCGGTGCCATCACGCAGATCGTTCTCCATGAAGTCGAACAACTCGGCCTCGCCGATCGGTTCCACGCCCTCCGCCGGGGACATCGGTTTCAGGCACGCCGGCGGGCACGGCCGGCCGGTTTTCGCGAAATAGCCTTTCAGGGTAAAACCCGGATCCTGGGAGCGCTCGACCTTGACCGACTTGCCGTCGTGTATCACATACAGCTCGGGCCTGTCCTTCGACAATTGAATCGGTTTCGACTGTTCGCCGGCATAAGGCGACTGACTGATCCCGCACAGCCCCATCGCAAGCAAGGCAATAACAATGGGCATATTCCGCATAACATATCCTCGATACCGGCCTGTCATACCCAGCTTGGCAACAGGCCGTCGGTAGAAAGAGAAGAACGAACCCGTCAACGACGCATGAAGCGCTTCATGATCAGGCGACGGGTCTCGGTGATGGAGCCGGTCTTGTGGTAGTGCTGAAAAACATCGACCTTGTCGCTGTCGGAAAGTTTTTTGTAGAAGGAGTAACTGCCAAAAAAAGATTCCTTCAACAGGGTTTCGAAGGCCTGTCGCGAACCGGCCGTGGCATCTTCCGAAGAATCGGCCGTATCGCCAGACGAACCGATCTGCTCGGCCTGCTCGGCCTGCCAACGAAGAAATTCATCGTCTTCGGTGTTGTCCGCGCTCGCCGGTAGCGGAAAAAAGCATGACCACAGCAGCAAAAAAACAATGCCACGAAGAGACATGAAAACAGGTTTACCATGGGCCATTGAAGCCCCCTTTGGGGTGGAATTGCCAACTCATGAATTACGCACGCTCTCGCTTGCCTCTTGATTCCACGAGCAATCTTCTCAAGTTGCGCGTAAACACCAATACGCAACGCCTTCAGGAAATTCCTCGTGGAATCAACATACCGCGCGTCATCGCGCGAACTCATGAAATTTCCGGACAGCGAGCTTTGTGATGCAGGCCAAGATAACAGTAGAATTTAAAGCTTGCAAGACGCCCGTGCCTCTGCTGTCCAAGCGTCGGTTTTCAGCGTGCATGCAATGCTTCCGGGGTTTGCATGACGGAGACTCCGCACTCCTTGAGAAAGCACGCACCTACGAGGCTGTCGGGTTTAGGAGTAGTGCGTTTTCACATAGGTATCGACAATTGCCTGGAATTCCTTTGCGATTTGTTCTCCGCGCAGGGTCAGGGCCTTTTCACCATCGATATACACCGGCGCGGCGGGCTGTTCCCCGGTACCGGGCAGGCTGATGCCGATGTTCGCGTGCTTGCTCTCGCCCGGACCATTCACGATGCAACCCATCACCGCGACATTCATGTTTTCCGCGCCGGGATAACGCTCACGCCACTCGGGCATTTTCTCGCGTAGATAGTCCTGGATATCTCGCGCCAACTGCTGGAAGTAGCTGCTCGTGGTGCGACCGCAGCCCGGGCAGGCGATCACCCGCGGCAGGAAGGCACGCAACTCCATGCTTTGCAGGATCTCCTGGGCGACGATGACCTCGCGCTCGCGCGCACCGCCCGGTTCCGGTGTCAGCGAAAGTCGAATCGTGTCGCCGATGCCCTGCTGCAACAGCACCGCGAGGGCGGCGGTCGAGGCGACGATGCCCTTGGAACCCATGCCGGCCTCGGTCAGCCCCAGGTGCAGCGCATACCCGCAGCGCCGCGCGAGCAGGCGATAGACCGCGATCAGATCCTGCACGCCGCTCATCTTGCATGACAAAACGATGCGATCGGCGGGCAAGCCAACCTTCTCCGCCAGCGCGGCGCTCTCCAGCGCCGAGGTGACGAGCACATCGTACATCAGCGCCTTGGCGTCCAGCGGTTCCGTGCGCCGGCCATTCTCATCCATCATGCGCGTCACCAGGCTCTTGTCCAGGCTGCCCCAGTTGACGCCGATGCGCACCGCCTTGTCATGCCGGCAGGCGGTTTCGATCATGTCACCGAACTGGCGGTCACGCTTCTCGCCACTACCGACGTTGCCGGGATTGATGCGGTATTTCGCCAACGCCTCGGCACAGGCCGGGTGCTCGACGAGCAGGCGATGGCCATTGAAATGAAAATCACCGACCAGCGGCACGTCGACGCCAAGC
>JALULB010000319.1 GCA_027041035.1 Sedimenticola sp.
GTCGCGCCGGGCACCGGAATAAACACGTTCGCGAAGGTGACGTTGATCTGCGGGTCTTCCTCGCGCGGCGTGATCGACACCGCGAACACGCCGAGCAGCACGCCGACCAGCGCCAGCAGTGGCGTGATCTGCGTGGTCAGAAAGGCCTTCGCGGTACTCCCGGAGATGCCGAGCTTAGTCATGACGCTGCTCCGCGCGCTGCTTCATCAGCTCGGCGGCGGCGGCGACCGGGTCGAGCGCGACGCGTTCACCTTCGTCCAGGCCCGCGAGTACCGCGACGCGACCGTTTTTCAACGTCGCGCCGAGGCGGATATGACGGAAACCGATGTGCCCGTCCTTGTCGACCACGTACACGCCGGTTACCTCGGAACGGTAGGCCACCGCCCGCGCGGGTATCACCCGCTGGTGCTTCTCGCCGATCACCAGGCCGACCTTGACGAACATGCCGGGAAACAGCCCGCGCGTGCCTTCCGGCAGATCGAGACGCGCGAGAAAGGTGTTGGTCGCCGCGTCGGCAAACGGGAAGATGGTGATCTTCTTCACCTCGACCACGCCGCCGGGTACCTCGACCTCGGCCTTGTGGTACTTGCGCACGCGCTCGATCAGTTTCTGCGGCACGTCGACGTTCACGCGCAGTTGATCCAGCGAGATACCCGTCATCAGCGGCTGGCCGGGATGCGCGGTTTCGCCGAGTTCCACGTGGCGCTTCGTCACCACGCCGCTGTAGGGCGCGCGCACCAGGGTGTAGGAGAGCTGCTCATTGGCCTGCGCCAACTGCGCCTGCGCGGCTTCGAGCCGCGCGCGCGCGGTCTGCAATTGCGCGCGCGCATCGTCCAGCGCGGACTTCGCGACAAGCTTTTTCTCGTAGATGCCCTTGATGCGGCGAAACTCCTTCAGCGCCTTCGACAACTGGGCCTGTGCCTCTTTCCTGGCCGCCTGCGCCTTCTTCAGTTGCGCCTGCTGCTCGGTATCCTTCAACCGGATGATGACCTGACCCTTCTCGACATAGTCGTTGACATCGAAGTTGATCGCGACGATCTCGCCATTGGTGCGGCTGGATACAGTCGTTCGGTTGGTTGCCTCGACGACCCCGTCCAGCTTGAACAGGCGGGTGACGGCTTCATTGACGACGGGCGCGGTCTTCAGCGGGGCCGCGTTCAGCCACGGGCTGACCAGTAACAGGACGAACAAGGCCCTGGGAAAGAATCCTGTGAGGTGCATGATGGCTCCGTATCGAGTCTCTGGAACGGTCTATTAGATTTCTCTAATATACAAATCCCGAGGAGAACAGTCAAGAAATCAAAAGTTATTTTTATGCAGGGTATAGTTTATTTTATTGTTCCCGTCATTCTCAACTATAGCATCAAATATGGGCGGGAAGGGAAGGAATGAGTGTGGAAAAACCCGCCTAGTGGCAACAAGATAGCGTCATCGCCCATACGCCTGTGCCACGCCGGCCGGTGAACCCCGGCCTACCGGGACAGGCTCCTAGCAGCACGCTCGTCGCTCCCTCGGTGAATGGCATGCCCGGGTAAGTGCCCGCCAGGATCACCCGGGTCTCGACACCTAAGGCGGCGTCTCGTCCATCAGCGGCCGCATCGCGTGCAGCAGGCTGGCGAACAGTTGTTTGTTGCCGCGCTCTTCGTTCAACAGCAGTTGGCGCATGTGTTCGCGCTGGGTCGGGGCGGAGAAGCACGCCGGGCAACTGTCGGGGACGACGGGCAGGCCGGCATCCCGGGCGAAGGCGGCGGTCTGGCTCTCGCGGGCGTACACCAGCGGGCGGATGATGCGCAGGTCGCCGGCATCGTTGACGTAGTGCGCCTTCATGGTGCGCAGTTGACCGCCGTGGAAGGCCGACATCAGGAAGCTCTCGGCCAGATCGTCGAGATGTTGCGCCAGCGCCAGTACGTTGTAGCCATGCTCGCGGCAGGTGTTGTACATGATGCCGCGCTTCATGCGCGAGCAGTAGGCGCAGAAGGAATCGCCTTGCATGTGCTCGCGCGCCTGCGCCATGATGGGTTGTCGCACATAGTGCCAGCGCACGCCGAGTCGCTCGTACCAGTCGGTCAGGCTGCGTGGCTCGAAGCCTTCGACCTCCGGGTCGACGGTCAGCACGGCGAGTTCGAAGCGGATCGGCGCATGGTGTTGCAGGTGCGTGAGCAGCTGCAACAGCGAGAGTGAATCCTTGCCGCCGGAGACACCGAGCAGGATGCGATCGCCGTCGCGGATCATGCGGTAGTCGGCGATCGCCCGGCCGGCTTTTCTCAGCAGCGATTTGGGGGGCTTGGGCGGGGTCTGGCTCATGGCCGGAATGTAGCATATCGCGCTTCCGCGAACCTTGCCCTTTACCTGGACCCGCGTTTAACGGTTAAATGGGCGGGAACCAAGAACAGGAATTCACCATGCCAGAGTCGTTTGTATTCGTGATGCTCGCGCTGGCCGTGGTCGTTCTGGTACTCAGCGTCAAGCCGGTCGCGCAGGGCATGGAGTATACCGTTGAACGCTTCGGTCGCTATATCCGCACCTTGCATCCCGGTCTGAATTTCATCGTGCCGCTGATGGATCGCATCGGCGCGCGCATCAATATGATGGAGCAGGTGCTCGATGTGCCGTCGCAGGAGATCATCACGCGCGACAACGCCATGGTGACGGTCGATGGCGTGGTGTTCTATCAGGTGGTGGACGCGGCCCGCTCGGCCTATGAGGTACGCAACCTGAAGCATGCCATCCTGAACCTGACGATGACGAATATTCGTACCGTGATGGGTTCCATGGACCTGGATGAGCTGTTGTCCAAGCGCGACGAGATCAACCAGCAACTGCTGACGGTGGTCGACGAAGCGACCACGCCCTGGGGCATCAAGGTGACGCGTATCGAGATCAAGGACATCACGCCGCCAAGGGATCTGGTCGATGCGATGGCGCGCCAGATGAAGGCGGAACGCGAGAAGCGCGCGACCATCCTGGAATCCGAGGGCAAGCGCCAGGCGGCCATCCTGGAGGCCGAGGGTCTGAAACAGGCGGCCATCCTGGAGGCGGACGGCGAGAAGGAAGCCGCTTTTCGCGAGGCCGACGCGCGCGAGCGTCTCGCCCAGGCCGAGGCCCGCGCCACCGAGATGGTGTCGCGGGCGATCGCCGAGGGTGACGTGAATGCGATCAACTACTTCGTTGCGCAGAAGTACACCGACGCGCTGCGCGACATCGCCAGCGCCGAGAACCAGAAGATCATCATGATGCCGCTGGAGGCATCCAGCCTGATCGGCTCGCTGGCCGGCATTGGGGAGCTGGCGAAGGCGATGAAAAAGAATGATTGAAATGCATTGGTTGCAGGCAATGGACTACTGGCACTGGTGGTCGTTGGGGATCGTCTTTCTGATCATGGAGATGCTGCTGTCCGGGGTGTTTTTTCTATGGATGGCGGTTGCCGCCGGTATCGTCGGCGTACTGGTGTTGCTCCAGCCGGGCATGTTCTGGCGGTACCAGTTCATCTGGTTCGCGGTCATCACCCTGGTGAGCCTCGCGGCCTGGCATCTGTACCTGCGGTATGCGCCGGCCGAGGCCAGCCGCACGTTGCTGAATCGTCGCGCCGAGCAGTATGTCGGACGCAATTTCGTGCTCGACGAGGCGATCCGCAACGGCTTCGGCAGGATTCAGGTGGACGATAGCCTGTGGCGCGTCGAGGGACCGGACTGCCCGGCCGGCACCCGGGTTTCGGTGGTCGGAACCGACGGTGTCGTTCTCAAGGTCGCTCCGTTGGAAGCGTGTGAATCAGAATAATCGATGTAACTACTCAGCGAGTAACTCAAATAAAGGGTAACTGCTCAGATCGCCGCTGAAATGCGTCAGATCAAGGCAAAAATGTGATTTTACACGTGTAAATGACCATTTTTGAACGCAGAGCTGGCGCATTTCAGCGGTTAGCTGAGTAGTTACTAATCGATAAATGAAAATCGAGGGGAAGTAACGTGGCCTTATTCCGCATTGTACTCAGTGGCGAGATACTGCCTGGCGCAGACCATGATCAGGTCATGCACAAGCTGGCGCGACTCTTTAAAGTCGACGTTCATCAAGCGGCCAATCTGCTCGATGGACGCGCGCATCCGATCCGGCGCGAACTGCCTCGCGAGAAGGCAGAGAAGATTCAGCAGAAGCTGCAAGCCATCGGCGTCATCGCGCGCATCGAGGCGGTTCAACCGGTGGTGACGCCGGCGACGACCGTGACCGAGCTGACCCTGGAGCCGATCAAGGACACGCCGTCGGCGGCGCCAAGGATGAAAACCTGTCCGAAATGCGGCTATGAGCAGGTCGGTGGCGACACTTGCGAGAACTGCGGCGTGGTGTTCGACAAGGTGCTGGGCAGGCAGGTCGACGCGGAGGACGCCTGGCGGAAGGAGGCCCGGCGCGAGTACAAACCGGAAGAGCTGCTGCCGGAGTTTCTCGCCACCAACGAAGACAGGTATATCCCGAAGTTCCGCCATTTCGAGCGGCTCGGCGGTAAGTTCTCCCTGGGGTGGCATTGGCCGGCCGCGTTCGTGCCGTTCCTGTGGGCGATGTATCGCAAGCTGTGGGGCTGGGCGGCGATCATCTGGGTCACCAGCTACCTGATTCCGCTGGGCATCCAACTCGGCATCATGAGCAGTCTCGCGGACGGTGGTTTTCCGAACGGTTTCGTAATGATGGCCAGCTGGCTGGTTGGCCTGGTGCTGTGGCTGGTGTGGCCATTGACGGCCAACTATCTGTACTACCGCCATGCGATGCCGCGCGTGAAGAGCATCGCGGCGAGATTCAAGGGCGACGAGGCCCTCGACAGGGCCGCCGACGCCGGTGGTGTCAGCGGTGGCGCGGTGGTGTTGGGTATCGTGCTGAATATCGCGCTGTTCATTGGCATCGCCACGTTACTTGGGCCAAAAATGGCCGACATGTCCCAGAACATGCTGGAGAATCTCGGCGGTACCATCGAGAACGGTGATGGTGAACCCCGCCGCCTGCTCGATATGAACGCCACGCCGGAAGAGATCGAGACCATGAGCGCGCTGAAGGCGTTGGCCGTGATAACGCGCATCTGGATGATTCAGCATGGCGCCACGTCGACCGAATTGTTGACCGAGGCGCGCCTCAACGAGGACGCGCGGATACAGGACGATGCCTGGCTGGATGGCTGGAAACACAAGATTCGCTTCACGCCGGGCGCCGACCGCTATTCCTTTCGTTCCGCCGGAGCGGATGGCGAGTTTGACAGCAGCGATGACCTGGTGTTGACGAATGCCTCGCCGCCCGCCGAATGATGTCGCGCCGGGAATCCGTTATAATGCGCGACCGCCGCGGCCAGCAGTGAATTTTATGCCGCCATAACGTTAATTCCCGGCCAAGGACACCCCGAAATGAGTCTGAACAAGGTAACCTCCGGCAACGACCTGCCCAACGAGGTCAACGTCATCATCGAGATCCCGGCGCATGCCGACCCGGTAAAGTACGAAGTGGACAAGGACAGCGGCGCGATGTTCGTCGACCGCTTCATGTCCACCGCGATGCATTATCCGTGCAACTACGGCTACATCCCGCACACTCTGTCCGACGACGGCGATCCGGCCGACGTGCTGGTGATCACGCCGATCCCGGTGATCAGCGGCGCGGTGATCCGCTGTCGGCCGGTCGCGATGCTGAAGATGACCGATGAATCCGGCGATGACGCGAAGATTCTCGCCGTGCCGACCACCGACATCTGCAAGCAGTGGGCCGATGCCCAGGGGCCGGAGGATCTGCCCGCCGGGCTGCTCGCGCAGATCGCGCATTTCTTCGAGCATTACAAGGATCTGGACGAGGGCAAATGGGTACGCGTCGAGGGCTGGCTGGACGCCGACGCGGCGCGCCAGGAGATCGTGAACAGCGTCAGAATGTTCCAGGAAGCCCCCGAGAAACCGGCCTTCTGATGAAGATATGCATCGTTTCCGACAGTCATGACCACATCCGCCTGATCGACGCGGCGGTGGCCGACGCCAAGGCGCTGGGCGCCGAGGCCGTGGTGCATTGCGGCGACGTGGTCGCGCCCAGCACCCTGCGCTGCCTGAACAAGCACGGCCTGCCGGTGCACGTCATCCACGGCAACAACTCCGGCGACCTGTTCGCGATGACCCAGGTCTCCGCGCGCCGCGACAGCGTCGTCGAGTACCACGGCATGGATGCCGGTATCGTGCTCGGACGCAAGCGCATCTTCATCGTCCACTATCCCCACTACGCCAAGGCCATGGCGGCGACCGGCGACTGGGATGTGGTCTGCTGCGGCCACAGCCACAAGGTCGAGATCGACAAGGTCGTCAACGTCAACGGCGGCGAGACCTGGATCGTGAACCCCGGCACCGTCGGCGGTGTCGGCACCGCGCCGGCGACCTGGGTTCTGGGTGATCTGGAGACGATGGAATTCGCCGTCCACGAGGTCTCGAAAGCCATCGAATACACCGACCGCCACGCCGCCGGCGTCCAATGAGCGAGCTGACCCATTTCAACGCCGCCGGGCAGGCGCACATGGTCGATGTCGGCGCCAAGGACAGCACCCACCGCGTCGCCGTCGCCGAAGGCTGGATTCGCATGCGGGCCGACACGCTGGCGCTGATCCGAGAGGGCAACCACAAGAAAGGCGACGTGCTCGGCATCGCGCGCGTCGCCGGCATCATGGCGAGCAAGCGTACCGCCGACCTGGTCCCGCTATGCCACCCGTTGGCGCTGACGCATGTCAACGTGGAGTTCCTCATCGACGACGACGATCCCGGCGTGCATTGCCGTGTCCGGGCCGAAACCAGCGGCCAGACCGGCGTCGAGATGGAAGCCCTGTGCGCCACCCAGGTCGCCCTGCTGACGATCTACGACATGTGCAAGGCGGTCGATCGCGGCATGTCGATCGACCAGGTGCGTCTGGTGGAGAAGAAAGGCGGGAAATCGGGGCACTGGCAGCGCTGAATCCGCGCGTCAGCGGCGACCCACGGTCGCGAAGCGGAACGGCACCTTGAAGAGCCGGCCGTTACTCTCCACGTAGACATTCAGATCCCAGATCATCTGCTTGCGGATGCAGATCGGCAACAGCACCTGCGCGCGATAGACATTCTCGCCGACATGCTCGACGATGAACTCGTTGAATCCCATGTCCATGTTGACGCCGTCCACCACCAGCTTCAGCACCTTGCCCGGGCTGGCCTGCATGTCGACAATGAATTCATCCATCGCATGCACCGGCCGGTCGTTGAAGCGTACCCGCAGGCTGCCGCTTCCCGGCAGCGCGACAGCGCAATCGCGGGTTTGCAGATCGCAATCGCTTACAGCCGGCAGGCTGGTCGCGCCGGACAA
>JALULB010000320.1 GCA_027041035.1 Sedimenticola sp.
ATCCAAGCGATGCTTCCCCAGTCGAGGGTTTTCAGCTAGCCAACGAAAGCGCCTTTCGAGATTTTTCAGGTAAATATTGCGCTGCGTCTTACCCCATTGTCTCGCCGTGTAACGGCCTATGTTTTTCAAGTCATCGCGCGCCCTCGGCGTGATCCTGAAGTCGGGCATCATGCTTCGCTATCTAAATCACTGATCAGGGAATCCATCGCGAAATCATCGACGAACTCGCCGGCTCGGGCCTGTTCGGCGCCTTGCGCCAGATGGTTTCGCAACGCCTCAAGTTTGCTCTTGCGTTCCTCCATGGCGCGCAGGGCATCACGGACGACCTCGCTGGCGGAGCCATAACGGCCACTTGAAACCTCATTCCTGATGAATACCTCCCAGTGCTCTCCCAAACTCAGGCTTGTGGTAGCCATGATTCATCACCTCAAATATTCATAATTAACAAATATGAATATAGTCCAGGCCGAACTGAAAGACAATGCACAATCGGGCGTTCCGGGAAAAAGAGCGTAGGCTGTCAAGCTCTGTGAGCATGATCTCCGCCATCCGACGAACGACACCACGTCCGTCGGATGGCTGGCTTTTACAGGTTCTCCATCACCTTTTTCAGCATGGTCGTCGCGGTCTCGCCGACTTCCTTTGCCGCCGGGTTGTCGACAACCGACAACAACGCTACCGGATCCTGGAATACGACCTTCACACGACCGTCTTCCTGCTCGGAAACGAGGATGTTGCATGGCAGCAGCACGCCGGCGTCCGGGTCGCCCTCGATGACCTGGTTGGCCAGCTTCGGGTTGCAGGCGCCGAGAATCCGGTAGGGACGTTTGCTCATTCCCAGCTTCTTGTTCAGGATGCCGGCGACATCGACATCGGAAACCACGCCGAACGGCCCGTGTTCCTTCAGGGTGTCGGTGAGGTGCCGCACGGCGGCGTCGAACGGACCATCGATCACGGTGGAGAATGCGTACATGAATCGGTTCCTCTGTTGGTTAAAGATCGGCGCATTATTGCCGAAACCGGATTAGACCACACTAACCTGAATTAAATGCAATGAATAACCCAATAGATTCGGTTGATATAGAGGCGATTCGCGCCGATGCCCGCCGCGCTACGGAGCTTGCCGAGCAATCCCGCGATACGGCCAACAAGAGCATCACGTCATTGGAGGATGTCGTCGCGCAGGTGGCTCGATTGGAGACGGTTTCCTCGCGCATCAACGAGTGCATCGAGCAGATCGCGCACCTGACCTTCCAGACACATATCCTGTCGCTGAACGCGGCGATAGAAGCGGCTCAGGCCGGCGAACTGGGCAAGGGCTTTGCCATCGTCGCGACCGAGATGCGCCAGATCGCCGACACCATCAAGCAGACGACGCAAGAGGTGAATGCCAACCTGGACAGCTCGAACGAGCAGATCGGCAAGGTCACGGAGGCCGCCAAGCATACCGCCGAGCTGCTGCGTTCGATCGAGGACAGCACGCTGGAGGTCGCCAGCCTGACCGGCAGGCTGGTATAGCCACCAGCCAAACCGGCAGGGCCGAGAATCAGCGCGGCAGTTCGCTGACGCCCATCAGGTACTCATCCACCGCGCGAGCGCACTGGCGGCCCTCGCGTATCGCCCACACCACCAGGGACTGGCCACGACGCATGTCACCGGCGGCGAACACGCCGTCGATCGAGGTGTGGTAGGCCTTGCGCCCGTCGACATCGGCATGCACGTTGCCACGTCCGTCGAGTTTCACCTCCAGCTCTTCCAGCATGCCCGCGTGCACCGGATGCACGAACCCCATCGCCAGCAAGGCCAAGTCGGCCTTCAGTTCGAATTCCGAGCCGGGCACTTCTTTCATCTGCCAGGCACCCTTGTCGTCGCGCTGCCAGTCGACCTGGACACAGCGGATCGCGCTGAGCTTGCCGTCCTTGCCGATGAATTCCTGGGTCGCGACGCTGAACATACGCTCGCAACCCTCTTCCTGCGAGGACGAGGTGCGCAAGCGATTCGGCCAGTAGGGCCAGACCGTCAGCTTGTCCGGCTTCTCCGGCGGCCTGGGCATGATCTCCAGTTGGGTCACCGAGGCCGCGCCTTGGCGGTTGGAGGTGCCGATGCAGTCGGAGCCGGTATCGCCGCCGCCGATGACGACGACACGCTTGTCGG
>JALULB010000321.1 GCA_027041035.1 Sedimenticola sp.
CGCGCGCGCACGTCGGCCACGGCCTGACGTTTCGTCAGCTGCTGGCGCTGGCGCAGGCGGCGCTTCACCTCGCCGAGCAACTTGTCCATGCTCGGTTTGTCGATGCGTGGTGGCTTGCCGGCGAGGGCATCCCGGATGCCCTGGAGAAAGGCGTCGCGCTGGATCTCGACGTGGATGCGACGCATGTCGTTGCCAAGCTGGTTACCCAGGCTGTAGTCGATGCGCTGTTGCTGGTCGAGCGGAACGCTCCTGGCCTGGTCGGCACCGGCGGTATCGCACTGACCGAGCGCCAGGAAGAGGAGATAGGCCGCGAAGATTACTTTCATTCTGTTAACCCGAAAAAATCATAAAATATACGCGCTCGCTTGCCTATCGATTCCACAAAACAGACTTCCTTGTGAAAGATCCGCGTGGAACGGATTTTCGCGTAAGCCCTGGCGGACTGGGCAAGCCACTGCATCGCGCGATCTTCGCGCGGATTCATGAAATTTTCGGCTTAGCGAGACGTTTGTTATGTGTTTGTCTGGATTCTACCGGCAAAAGCGTTCAGATGAAACGTGCCAGCAAGGACATCGGTCGGGCGCCGTCCGGTATCGGGATGCGCACCCGGTAGCCGCCGCCGGGGGCTTCCCGCATCGGCTCGCCGTGCGCGTCGTGCATGGCTTCGAGCACGAAGCGCTGGTTGCCGTCCGGATTGAGCAGTTGCAGATGATCGCCGATGGCGAACTTGTTCTTTACCTCGACGCTCGCCAGACCGTCTCGCACCTCGGTGATCTCGCCGACGAACAGCTGCTTCTGGCTGCGCGAGCAACTCAGGCGGTAGCTCTGCAATTCGTCGCTTTCGTGGCGCTCGAAGAAGCCGTCGGTGTAGCCGCGGTTCGCCAGGCTTTCCAGCTCGCTCATCAGGTTTGGGTCGAAGGGCCGGCCGGCGACGGCGTCGTCGATCGCGCGGCGATAGACCTGCGCGGTGCGCGCGGTGTAGTAGAAGGACTTGGTGCGGCCTTCGATCTTCAGGCAGTCGATGCCGATGCGCGTCAGTTGGTGGACGTGCTCGACCGCGCGCAGGTCCTTGGAGTTCATGATATAGGTGCCGTGCTCGTCCTCGAAGATCGGCATCAGTTCACCGGGACGGTTCTGTTCCTCCAGGTAATAGACCTCGTCGGCGGCCGGATGACGCTTGATCGACTCCAACGGCAGCTCGGCGACCGCGTCCAGGTCGCTCTTCGCGATCTTGTACTCCCAGCGGCAGGAGTTCGTGCAACTGCCCTGGTTGGCGTCGCGATGATTGAAATAGCCCGACAACAGGCAGCGCCCGGAATAGGCGATGCACAGGGCGCCGTGCACGAACACCTCCAGTTCGATATCCGGGCACGCCTGGCGGATCTGTTCGACCTCGACCAGCGACAGCTCGCGCGACAGGATCACCCGCGTCAGGCCGATCCCTTGCCAGAACTTCACCGCCGCCGCGTTCACCGTGTTCGCCTGTACCGACAGGTGGATGGGCATCTCTGGCCAGCGCTCGCGCACCATCATGATCAGACCCGGGTCGGCCATGATCAGCGCGTCCGGTCCCATCTCGACGACCGGCCGCATGTCATCGACAAAGGTCTTCAGCTTCGCGCCATGCGGCATCAGATTGGTCGCGACGAAGAACTGCTTGCCAAGGCGGTGCGCCTCGTCGATGCCGAGTCGCAGATTCTCCTCGCGGAAATCGTTGTTGCGCACGCGCAGGCTGTAACGCGGCAGACCGGCATAGACAGCGTCCGCGCCATAAGCGAAGGCATAGCGCATGTTCTTCAGCGTGCCGGCCGGGGAGAGGAGTTCTGGGGTTTTCATCATGATCCGGGACAAAGGCATCATTTTAACCTGGTTGGCAAGGCCAAGTGCCGTCCGCCGAGCGGGGTTTTTCCGTCGGGACGAGCGTGCGTAGATCCTCACCGGAGGAGTGGTGGAACCGCTGCGCTTGTTCCACCCTACGTTCGAGGGTGCCCGGTCGCGTGTTTTTCCGGATGATGAGGCGGTTCTACCCGGTCCATCGAAGAGGCGCGGGTTTGCAAAGGTGGTGGAACCGCTGCGCTTGTTCCACCCTACGTTCGAGGGTGCCCGATCGCGTGTTTTTCCGGATGATGAGGCGGCTCTACTCGGTCCATCTA
>JALULB010000322.1 GCA_027041035.1 Sedimenticola sp.
AGATGAAGACCCGCGCCGGCCTGGCGATGGCCGTCATGATGGCCATCGCCCTGGGGCACGCGCGTCAGGGACGCCAAGCCCAGGTGCGCTCGCTGGTGGGCGCCATTCCGCCACCCGGCTAGCGACGACACAAACCTAACGCCCCGGCACCCATTGATCAGCGACGCCTGTCCGGCCGAGGGATCGGTTCGTGCGCAATGTCCTATTATTGCGATACGTCCTCATTACCAATACGCTAATCGGTGGAAATCGCGGTTTTCAACTGGTTTCAGCCCGCCCGTGCTACTCGACAAGTGGATACCTTGGCTTCGGTGGCTTCGGTGGACGTAGAAAACCAGGACAGCGTAAAAGTCTCTCATCACAGCCTCGCTTTATCACGGCCTCTTTACCGAGTAAAATACTCGGACATTAGCGCTGATGCAAAAAATCACCCCGAGGAGCAAGCGATGGCATTGCGTATCAAGAGCAGTTGGCATGACGACGACGCGGACCGTTCGCTGGATGAAATCGCCGGCGCGGCAGCCTTCATCGCCTGGCGTATCGCGAAGGAGAAGGCAATCACCCTGCATGGCGAGGATTTCGTCTACGAGTCCGACGAACAGCGCATGGCCGTGATTCAGGAGTATCTGCTGTTTCAGCTCGCGGTGATGGATAGAATCGCCGTGGAACGACTTGGCATGGATGACGCCCAGCGCAAGCCGTTCATCATCGGCACGGCAAAAGGCATGGCCGGGCACGTGCATGACAACGCCGTCGACCTTTTCGGGCCGGGTGAGCATGTCGGGCCGTTCATCGAAAAGCTGAATGAACGCGGTGGCGAATATGCCGAGTTCGGCTTCACCGAGGAAGGGCCGACCTACCCGTTCTACCGCCACCTCGGTTGGTTGATGCAGCAGATCATGGGTGAATCCCAGGAGAATCGCTGGGTCATCGATCAGGTCATGGACAAGGATGGTCCGCATGTCGCTCGGGAGATCGAGAAAGCCATGCTGAACCTGTTTGAATAGACGAAAGACACAAAAAAGCGGGCTTCTGCCCGCTTTTTTGTTTGTTCCGGACACCGCCGGAACAGGCTTCAAGCCATAAGGCTCAGCTTTTCACCCATTTCGCAAAATTTTCCGTGTTCTTTTCCTCTCCGTCGGCATACCCCGCATCGTAGGCCTCGGTGATACGCTGTTCTTCGCGCTTCGGGTTCTGCAAGAAGCCGGACTGCCAACCAAGGATATATTCCTCGTCCACACCCATCTCTTCCATCTTGGTTACTGCGTCGTAGTAAGTCTGGTTCATAACTTCGGTCTCCGAGTCTTTTCAACACGCGCCGAAACCACTGTATCCCCGGGCGAAATCCCAGACTGCGGTTTCAGATTCATAAAAAATTTTCAGTCCCCGACGGTCAGGCAACTGCAACGGCGCGTTAGAATACTTGCTTTTTCTAATGAATGCCACAAAAAATTACATAGCGATCCAGGAGGTAATTGGCATCGCGGATCCACAACCCCGGCAAGTACCGGGAAAAGCCATGCAACCAGGCCGATTTTTCATTGCCCGATCGGCTAGAATGAGCGCCATGGCAATTTCTTCACGCCGGAATTTCATGAACCTTCCGGTCCAACTCCATTTCACCCGTCGTCAGGAAGCACCCAGATCACCATGCGTCCCGCTCAGCTACAGACAATACTCGAACGTGAATTCAACAGTACCACCGAAGGCCACCATACCCCCGTCATGCTGTGGGGTCCGCCCGGCGTTGGAAAATCCCAGATAGTCGCCCAGATCGGCGAACGCCACCGCGCGCCGGTCATCGATATCCGCCTGTCGCAGATGGAGCCGAGCGACCTGCGCGGCATCCCGTTCCGCAACGGCGAGCAGGTCGAATGGGCGATCCCGGCGATTCTGCCGGACAAGGAACGCCATGGCCCGAGCGGCATCCTGTTTCTCGACGAGATCACCTCGGCGCCGCCCAGCGTCTCGGCGGCCGCCTATCAGCTGATCCTGGACCGACGCCTCGGCGAGTACTTCGTTCCCGAGGGCTGGGCGATCTTCGCCGCCGGCAACCGCCAGGGCGACAAGGGCGTGACCTATACGATGCCGGCGCCGCTGGCGAACCGTTTCTCGCATTTCGAGGTGGAAACCCACCTGGACGACTGGGT
>JALULB010000323.1 GCA_027041035.1 Sedimenticola sp.
AACGCGGCGCCTTGCTCGGGAATATTCCACTGGGCCGGCTCGGTTCGCCCGAGGATATCGCGCATGCCGTGGTGTTTCTGGCTTCTCCCCAGGCCGCTTATATGACCGGCGAAACCCTGCATGTGAACGGCGGTATGTATATGGCTTGATCCGGCCGCTGGGGTCCGGTGTTTCAAGTTATTGAATTTATTGGATAATTGCAGGCCGCCACGCGCGCGAGGGAAGGTGGGTTTTTTCTTTGTATCCCCGCGCGTTTATGCATAAAATATGCGCATAGCGCCTGCTGGGGAAGGCTGGTATCCATCGCGGGGGGACTGCGTCGCAGTCAGGCTCGTTCTAGCGCATCCAGGGGAAACTGTTTCTACATCCATGAGGAATTGATGAACATGAGCGACATTGAAGATCGAGTAAAGAAAATCGTAGTTGAGCAGCTTGGCGTCAAAGAAGACGACGTGACCCTGGAAGCATCGTTCGTCGATGACCTGGGCGCGGATTCTCTCGACACGGTTGAACTGGTCATGGCGCTCGAAGAGGAATTCGAGACAGAGATTCCCGATGAGCAGGCGGAGAATATCACCACGGTTCAGCAGGCGGTCGATTACATCAACGCCCACAACAGCTGATCGTCCGGGGCTGTTCCATAAGGCCATGCAATCCGAGCCTCCGCCCTGGCGGGTGGAGGCGACCTGTCCGTGGTGCGTTTGGCGTGCCCGGAAGTTTTCGATTACGGTCGGGCCTCGCCGGGATTCGGCGGCCGACCGCCGCGATGGTTCGTATCGCATAGACAAGAGCGTCTTGACTGCAAGATGCCGGCCCATGGCTCGACCGGCGCTCCGCCGAGCGGAATGCGCGGCCCGGGCCGACTCGTAACGATTTATTCCAAAACTCTAAAGGCTATATCCCTATGCCAGGCAGACGCGTAGTAGTAACCGGTTTGGGCATGATCGCCCCCGTTGGCCTCAACGTGAAGGACAGCTGGAGCAACATCGTTGCTGGAAAAAGCGGCATTGTGCCGATCGATCATTTCGATGTCTCCACGTTCAGCACCCGTTTTGGCGGGCCGATCTATCACTTCGACATCACCGAATACATCACCAAGAAAGAAGCCCGCAAGATGGATGGTTTCATCCACTACGGCATGGCCGCCGGCATTCAGGCGATGGATGACTCGGGGCTGGAGGTGACGGAGGAAAACGCGCATCGCATGGGTGTCGCGGTCGGCTCCGGCATCGGTGGCATCGGTGGCATCGAAACCGGCTACGCGGCCTTTCTGAAAGGCGGCGCGCGCAAGATCTCGCCGTTCTTCGTCCCGGCGAATATCGCCAACATGGTTGCCGGCAACCTGTCCATCCGCTACGGCAGGAAAGGCCCGAACATCTGTATCGTATCGGCATGTAGCACCGGCACGCACAACATCGGCGAGGCGATGCGCATGATTCGCAACGGTTCGATGGATGTGATGATCGCCGGTGGCGCGGAGCGCGCGACAACACCGACGGGTCTCGGTGGCTTTGCCGCCGCGCGCGCCCTGTCCTCGCGCAACGACGATCCGGAAGGCGCGAGTCGCCCATGGGACAAGGATCGCGACGGCTTCGTCCTCAGTGACGGCGCCGGCATCGTCATCCTTGAAGAGCTCGAGCACGCGAAGGCACGCGGCGCGAATATCCATGCCGAGATCATCGGCACGGGCATGAACTCCGATGCCTATCATATGACCTCGCCGTCGCCAAACGGCGAGGGCGCCCGCGATTGCATGCTGCTGGCACTGCGCGACGCCGGTGTGAATATCGAGGATGTCGATTACATCAACGCGCATGGCACCTCGACACCGGCGGGCGATCTCGCCGAGACCCAGGGCATCAAGGGCGCGTTTGGCGATCACGCCTACAAGCTCTGCGTCAGCTCGACGAAATCGATGACCGGGCATATGCTCGGCGCGGCCGGTGGCGCCGAAGCGGTATTCACCATCCTCGCATTGCGTGACCAGGTCGTCCCGCCGACGATCAACCTGGAAACCCCCGATCCCGAATGCGATCTCGACTACGTGCCGAACACCGCCCGCGAGATGGACCTGAACATCGCCATCTCCAACTCCTTCGGTTTCGGCGGCACCAACGGTACCGTTGTATTCCGTCGCTATAC
>JALULB010000324.1 GCA_027041035.1 Sedimenticola sp.
CCATCGGATTCCTCCTATGTCGTTAGCTTGGCGGCTCACGACTTGGAGTTTTTCCGATGGACTCCCGGATCTGTCAAACTTTTACTGTCTCCCCGGCAGAGCCGGGGGATTACCCTTTGTATTCATCGAGCAGTTCCGCCGATAGCAGGTACAGGAGTTCGGCGCCGAGCATGGCATCGAGGATACGCACGACCGGCGTATCCCTGCCGGTTGAGATAAGGCCGGCAACCAACACATTGGTGTCGACGATGAAGGCAGGCGGAGTCATTCCTCGCGCTGAGCACGAGTTTCGTTCACCGCAAGATCAATCGCGTCACCTTCCGGAAGATCCGCGCGAGCACGTGCGCGAGCCACCAGTTCGCGGGCGCTCTCCTGGCCGCGAATGCCCCGCAAGCGCAGGCTTTCCTCGATGATCGAAGCAATCGAACGCCCCTGGCGGGCGGCCGTCTCCTTCAAGGCGCGGTGCATGTCGTCACTCAGGCTGATCGTCAGGCGGCTCATGATCTTACTCCTTCGGCATGTGACAGTTTAGCAGGGACGCATATTAGCCCGGAAAATGCATGAATTCGTGCGATGATCGCGCGGCATATTGATTTTACAAGGCATTTCTGAAGGCGTCGCGTATTCACGATTACGCGCAACCGAAGAAAATTTCTTGTGGAATCAAGAGACAAGCGAGGGCGCGTGCAATTCGCGAGTTTTCCGGGCTGGCACCAACACACCACCCAAGGGACAACGGTAATGCCGCGAGGTTCAGAACGGCATGCCACCCCCGGGCGGCATGCCGCCACCGGGAAAGCGGCCCTTCATGCCGCGCATCATGTTCATTATGCCCTTGCCTTTCATCTTCTTCATGACCTTCTGCATCTGGTTGAACTGCTTCAGCAGCTTGTTCACCTCTTGCACATGCAGGCCCGCCCCCTTCGCGATGCGTCTTTTGCGCGAGCCCTTGATGATCGCCGGGAAACGGCGTTCCTGGGGTGTCATCGAGTTGATGATGCCGACCAGGCGGGCCATCTGCCGGTCGCCGACCTGGTTCTTCACCGCGTCCGGCACATCGTTCATGCCGGGCAGTTTCTCCATCATGCTGGCGACGCCGCCCATGTTCGCCATCTGCTCCATCTGCGATTTGAAGTCTTCCAGCGTGAAACCCTTGCCCTTGGCCATCTTCCTGGCCAGTTTCTCCGCCTCCTTCTGATCGACCTTGGACTGCACCTCTTCGACCAGCGACAACACGTCGCCCATGCCGAGAATGCGCGAGGCGACCCGGTCGGGATGGAAGGCCTCCAGCGCGTCGGTCTTCTCGCCGACGCCGAGGAACTTGATCGGCTTGCCGGTGATCTGGCGGATCGACAGCGCCGCGCCGCCGCGCGCGTCGCCATCGGTCTTGGTCAACACGACACCGGTCAGCGGTAATGCCTCGTCGAAGGCGCGCGCGGTATTCGCGGCATCCTGACCGGTCATCGAATCGACGACGAACAGGGTTTCGACCGGATTCACCGCCTTGTGCAGCGCCTTGATCTCATCCATCATCTCGTTGTCGATATGCAACCGGCCAGCGGTATCGACGATCAACACATCCTTGAACTGGCGACGCGCCGAATCCAGCGCGGCCTTGGCGATCTTCACCGGCTTCTGGCTGGCGTCGCTCGGGAAGAAGTCCGCGCCCACCTCGGCGGCGACCGTCTTCAACTGCTCGATGGCCGCCGGACGATAGACATCGCAACTGACGACCATCACCGACTTCTTCATCTTCTGCTTCAGGAAGTTCGCCAACTTGGCCGTGCTGGTCGTCTTGCCCGAGCCTTGCAGGCCGGCCATCAGAATCACCGCCGGCGGCTGAGCGGCCAGGTTCAGCGATTCGTTGGCCTCGCCCATCACGCTGACCAACTCGTCGTTGACGATCTTCACCAGCGCCTGTCCCGGCGACAGGCTGCCCAGGACATCCTTGCCCAGCGCTTTTTCTTGCACGTGTTCGATGAACTCACGCACCACCGGCAATGCCACGTCGGCTTCGAGCAGGGCGCGGCGCACCTCGCGCAGCGTGTCCTTGACGTTGTCCTCGGTGATGCGTCCCTGCCCGCGCAGGTTCTTCAGGGTGGAATTGAGACGGTCGGCCAGATTGTCGAACATGGTGAGCTTCTCCTCTAACTAGACGCATTATACTCGTCGATCAGGAAAATGGCGCTTTTTGCCAACGGGTATCTATGCGATTATTAGCCCGCCATGAACATGCAACCCATCGCGCTGCTCGGCGCCGGACTCTATCTGCTCGCCACGCTGTTTACCGGTCTCCGGTTTTTTTCCGAGAACTGGCGGCTGCGGCTGCCGCGCGGCGCGATCACCGGCGTGCTGGCGATCGGCCTGCTGACGCATGCGCTGCTGCTGTGGCACTTCACCCTCAACCAGCCGGGCTTGAACATCAGCCTGACCAGCGCGGCCTCGATGGTATCGTTCACGGTTGTCCTGATCATCGCATTGACGGCCTTGAAGCAGCCGGTGGAGAACCTCGGCCTGCTGTTGTTTCCACTGGCCGCGCTGGCGGTGCTGGCCGCGGTGTTCCGCCCGGGCGAGCATCTGTTGCCGGCCGGCAGCCCATGGGGACTGCGCCTGCACGTGGTGATCTCCATCGTCGCCTACGCGCTGTTCACGCTGGCCGCCGTACAGGCGTTGCTGCTGGCGATACAGAACGCCAAGCTGAAGGCACACCACCCCGGCGGCTTCATGCGCGCGCTGCCGCCGTTGCAGACGATGGAAGGCCTGCTGTTCAGCCTGATCCTGACGGGTTTCATCTTGCTCACGGTGTCATTGTTCAGCGGCTTCATGTTCCTCGACGACATGTTCGCCCAGCATCTGGTACACAAGACCATACTGTCTTTGATCTCATGGGTCGTCTTCGCGGTACTCCTGTGGGGGCGTTTCGTGTTCGGCTGGCGTGGGCGCATCGCCATCCGCTGGACGCTGGTCGGCTTCACCATCCTGATGCTGGCCTATTTCGGCAGCAAGGCCGTGCTGGAGCTGCTCATCAAGCCGGCCTGACCACCTTCCGGTTCGCACCCAAAAATCTCGGGTTCGAACGTATATTTCCGCACCAGGCATGCAGAAATTCGACGGATTCTTGACTCGGGTCAAGGTGGAGGCCGCGCCTTCTGCGACACTCTGTAATCGTGATCACATTCAGGTGGTTCACTGACGAGGGGGAGAGCTTGTATCGCTTGTGATCGTATTGTCAGGACCGGATCATCCGCTTCCTCCGCGCTTGGCCTGCGACCAGGCCGTCACCCGAGCAGAGCCGCAAGCATGATCTCCCCGACAACGCCCTTGCAGGTTTTCAGGCCATCCACGCAGCGCGGCTATTCGAGAGGTACAAGAACATGAAACGATTATTCTGGCTTATGCCGGTCCTGATATGGGGAATATCCGGGCTGGCGAACGCGGCCGCATCCGGCGGCAAGAGCGGGTGTCTTTCCTGCCATGACGGCATCGAGGACATTCGCGACCAGGGCAGCGCCATGATGGCGATGATCAAGGCGATGGGCGCGTCCCATGGGGACAGCGCGGGCTGCGTCGTGTGTCATGGCGGTAACCCGCGGGCCATGACCAAGGGAAGAAGCGCACTACGGCTCGCCGAAGGGACTGAAGGCAGCCAACGGGCCGCAGACCTTCTACCCCGACCCGGGCGCGATGGACATCAACAAGCACACCTGCGCGCAGGGCGGCTGTCACCAGGGCTACCCGGAACGCCTCGAAAAGGCCTTGATGGCCACCGAGGCCGGCAAGATCCAGGGCAACCTGCATACCTGGGGCGTCAAGGAGGTACAGAACCACAAGGTGCCGTGGGCCAATTATGACGTGAAGGACCTGGACGGTCCGGTACCCAGCGTCGGCACCGACGAGTACAAGGCCTACATGAAGGACATGATGGCCGCGCACAAGGACCAGTTCCCGAAATCGATGAAGCAGATCCCGCAACCCAGCGTGGCCGCGATCGAGAAGGATCCAAAGCTGGCCGGCTTCACCTACCAGCGGCAGCAATGCCAGCGCTGCCATGTCGCCGTCAAGGGTCGCGAGAAACGCGGTGACTACCGCGGCCAGGGTTGCTCGGCCTGCCATATTCCGTATGGCAACGAAGGTCTCTACGAGGGCAACGACCCGACCATCGACAAGAAGCAGCACGGGCACATGCTGACCCACCAGATGCAGGCCACGCGTAAATCGGTGGTGAAGACATCACATGCCGAATACTCCGGCATCCCGGTGGAAACCTGCAACTCCTGTCACAACCGTGGCAAGCGCATCGGCGTGACCTATCAGGGCCTGATGGAGTTTCCGTATGGCTCGCCCTGGAATGCCAACGGCATGAAACAGCCGAAGCTGCACACCAAGAAGTATCTGTTCATCTCCGACGACCTGCATCACCAGTACAACCAGAGCCGGCCGGGTAACCCGAAGGGCGGCATGTTGTGCCAGGATTGCCATACTTCCATCGACATGCATGGCGACGGCAACCTGCCGGGTACCACGCTGGCCCAGGTCGAGATCGAGTGCCAGGACTGCCACGGCACGCCGGAACAGTTCCCGTGGGAGCTGCCTCTCGGTTACGGCGAAGAGTTCGCGAAAGACCTGAATGGCCCGGCTCGCGGCTTGTCGGAACAGCCCTTGCAGGAGACCATGAGCTTCGCCACCCTCTATCCGAAAGAGGACGGCTACCTGAAGACCACGCGCGGCAACCCGTTCGGCAACGTCGTCAAGAAAGGCAAGAAGGTGATGCTGCATTCCGCCACCGGCAACGACTTCGAGGTGCCGATCCTGAAGCAGATCAAGCTGGACGACAGTTGGGTCGACCAGGGCGCGATGGTCGCGATGAGCAAGGTCAAGAAGCACAACGAGAGCCTCGAGTGCTACGCCTGCCATTCGTCGTGGGTACCGCAGTGCTACGGCTGCCATGTCCAGGTCAACTACGGCAAGGACAAGAACGGCAAGCCCTACCACGACACCGACTGGATCGCCTCCGGCAGCAAGCGTAATCCGGACGGCTCGACCGCCGAATCGCCGCTCGGCACCAAGGGCATCCAGAGCCCCGGCAAGGTGTTCGAGACCCGCTCCTACCTGCGTTGGGAGGATCCGGTGCTCGGCATCAACGGCGAGGGCCGCGTGACGCCGCTGATGCCGGGCTGCCAAGTGGTCTACACGGTCATCGACCGCAACAACAAGGCGATCGCCCTGAACCAGGTCGCGCATTCCAAGGACGAACAGCGTGAACTGGGCCAGAAGCGCACGCCGCTGGGCATCGACATGGCGCCGGTGCAACCGCACTCGGCACAGCGCAAGGCGCGCACCTGCGAATCCTGCCACAACAACCCGAAGGCCATGGGTTACGGCATCGCCGGTGGCGTGTTCCAGACCCGCTATGTCGAGGACATCGTCGAGGATCTGATCGACCAGAAGACCGGCAAACCGATCCCGAAGCCGGGCAACTACAAGATCCAGGTCCCGAAGATCGCCGACATGGACTTCGACTGGTCGACCATCATCAAGGATGGCCAACAGGTGCAGACCGTCGGCACCCACTGGCCGCTGTCTCGTTCGTTGCCGAAGGAGATGCGTGATGCCATGGAACGCACCGGCCTGTGCATGGGCTGCCATCGTGAAATGACGAACACCGAGCTGTGGGCCAAGGTCTCCACGCCCGGTCGTCTGAACGACCAGCAGCACATCGAGATGCTGAACAAGCTCCTGAAGAGCTACGCGGCCTCGAAGAAATAGGCACCAACCGCCCGGGTGAAAACCCGGGCTCCACCTCGAAAGCCTCGCTCGTTGCGGGGCTTTCGTGTGTCACACCTCGCATTAACCCCAGGAGGCTGTCCGAGAATAGAAGCCGTAGCGAGGGGAAGCTGATTTGAGCGGGATTTCTCCCTGATTGGAGGCGAATAGTTGCGCTATTTAACGAGAATCAGGGGAGAATCCAGCCAAATTCAGCTTTTTCCGCACGCCTACAGGGATGTAGGTAGGTAGAGCAATGCAGGAGCAATTGCCGAGTAGGCTCTCTATTCTCGGACATCCTCCTAACTTTCATGACGCGGGGTGGCGCCACCCCAGATCATGAAAAATCTATGACTTAGGTGTATTTTCACATTAATCTAACCGGATGTTTTCGATGATTGCAGACAGACACACAACCCGGCTCGCGACGGCGCTGATCGCCGCCCTTCTGGCCAGCGGCGTGCTATCCGCCCGGGCCGCGCCGAAACCGGCGGAAGACAAGGCCGGCGACGCCCCGCTCCCCCCGATCATGCACGTCGACCCGCTGGACGAGGGCCGCGCCAGCGCGATGCATCGTGGACGCAATCCACACGCCCGGCTGACGCCCGGGCAACACATCGAAGTCGCCCTGAAGCATTTTACCGAGGGTCGCGCGCCACAAGCGCTGGCGGCGCTGAGCCAGGCGCTGCTACAGTACCCGAAATCGGCCGAACTCTATAACGTGCGCGCCAGTATCGAGCTGAACGAAGGCGACACAACCGACGCGCTGAGCGACATCGAACAGGCCGTCAGGTTGAACCCGGAGAACCCGCTGTATCATGTCGTGCGCGCGCAAATCTACCTGAAGTTCGAACGCCAGGCCGAAGCCATGGCCGACCTGAACAAGGCCGTCGAACTGAACCCCGACCTGGTGCCAGCGCGCTTCAATCGCGGCGCCCTGCTCGCCTACCAGGGCAAGAATCGCCAGGCGCTGGCCGATTTCGATCACTGTATCGCGGTCGACCCCCACCTGCCCGCGCCCTACTTCAATCGCGGCTCGCTGTACTACACCCTGGGCGAGAAACAGAAAGCCCGCGACGACCTGCGGCGCTTCATCCAGATCGCCCCCGCCGAATCCTGGAAGCAATCGGCTCGTGACCTGCTGAAGGCATGGGATGAAACCGAACGCGGGCATGTCGCCGACAACGCCCCGGCGGGCGACAAGCCATGAGACGCCTGCCAAGCCGCTACGCCATCATGCTGGTCGCGCTGGCCAGCCTGCCACCCAGCCTGTTCGCCAACGACGCGACCAACAGCTTCGACGCCCTACTCGTCGAAGGCGGCCTGAGCTACACCCCGACACCCGGCTTCAATGAAGCACCGGTCGAACCGGACTACGTGATGCCCTACGAAAAACGCCTGTTGTCCGACGACGGCCAGCTGGAGGTGCGTTAC
>JALULB010000325.1 GCA_027041035.1 Sedimenticola sp.
TCGAAACGGAAGGCGGCGCCGTTTTCGTTGATCAGCCGTTGCAGCCGGCCGCGGCCGTCGTATTCGTAGGCGAGCTGGCCGCCGAGGGGGTTCTGGCGCTGGGTGGGCCGGCCTTCGAGGTCGAGGCGGTAGCGGGTCTGGTGGCCGTTGGGGTCGGTGTGGGCGATGAGCCGGCCTTGTGGGTCGTAGCGGTAGTGTTCGCGGCCGCCGTCGGGGTAGTCGATGCGGACCAAGCGGTATTCGGCGTCGTACTGGTAGCGGGTTTCCTGGCCGAGGGCGTCGGTGATCGCCAGCAGGTTGCCTTGGCGGTCGTAGCGGTAGCGGGTGATCTGGCCGGCGCAGTCGCGGCGTTCGATGAGGTTGCCGGCGGTGTCGTAGCGCAGGTGGTTTTTTCCGCCGTTGGCGTCGGTGATGCGGATGGGCAGGCCGCGGCGGTCGTTCTCGTATTCGGTCACGGCGCCGTCGGCGGCGGTCTCGCGCACGAGGTTGCCGTCATCGTCGTAGGCGAAGGTGGTGGTGTGGCCGAGGTCGTCGCTGATCTCGACGGGTTGGTCGAATAGGTCGTGGTAGCTGATCTGGAGGGTGGTGCCATCGGGATCGCGGATCAGGACGGGGTTGCCGCGGCTGTCGAAGCGGTAGATTTTCTCTCCGCCGGCCTCGTCGATGACCTTTTCCGGCAGGCCGTCGTTGTCGAGCTCGATGCGCAGCGTCTGGCCGAGGGCGTCGGTCTTGCCGGTGAGGTATTTGTCGTCGTCGAAGTAGTAGGTGGTGCGGCGGCCTTCGTGGTCGGTGACGTGGGTATGGCCGGGATGGTATTCGAAGTGCCAGCTCTGGCCGGTGTTGGTCCAGTTGCGCGTGACCTTGCCCTGAGGGCGGTAGTCGTCGTATTCGTAGAAGCTTTCGAGGCCGCCGGGGATTTTGTGCGCGACCATCAGGTGGTTGCGGTATTCGAACTGGCGGGTGACGCGACCGGTGTGGTTGCGGACTTCGATCAGGTCGCCTTCGGCGGAGTAGTGGTAGCGGACCCGGGGTTCGGCGCGCGGGCGTTCGCGCGTGCGATCCTGGCCGGGTTCCCACAGCCATTCGTCGATGCCGGCGAGCCGGGGGCTTTCGCCTTCGAGGTAGCGCAGGGCGAGGACGCGTTCGTCGCTGGTCAGGATGTGGCTCAGGCGGTCTTCCCGGCCGGGTTCGCGATCGTGATTGTAGACGAAGCGCAGGGCGTTGCCGTTGCGGTCTTCGACGCGGGCGAGGCGGTAGCGGGACGGATCGCGAGCGGGCTGGAAGCGCAGCCGGGTGCCGTCGGCGGTGTCGAGGTGGTATTCGTGCGCGATCGGCCGCGAGAGGGTGAGTTGTTCGACGATCCAGGTGTCGTGCTCGCCGATCTCCAGGGCCGCGAATTCGAGGGCGCGACCGTTGGGTTCATGGAAGAAGACGGCGTCGGGGCGTACGACGAGGTGGCTGTCGCAGAGCAGCCGCCAGCCCTGCCCGAGCAGGCCGATGTCGGGGTTGTCGGAGTAGTATTTGCGCTGCCAGACGAGCGGGAACGGAGCGTTTATGGTGAAGTCGATGTCCTGCTCGTCGGCCAGTACCTTGGCGCCGAACAGGGGGTTGACGGGGTTGCCGCTCTGGGGGCAGTTTTTGCAGGTCGGTTTCTTGCCCTTGCCTTTGCTGTTGTCGCCCTGCTTCCCATCGACGGGTTTCGATTTCTTGCACAAGGCCGCCAATCGCTTCGCCAACTGGCCGCCCCCGGCCCGCCCCATCAGCTCGCCCTTGACGGTATCGACCAGTTCCCCGGCGAGTTCCTTCAGGTCGAAGTCACCGGCCTGGACGGCCTTGTAGGCGGATTTTGCGGCGTCGAACATCTCGCCGATCTCGTGCCGCGCGGTCCAGGCGTCCCACCCCGTCAATACGAGGTTGGCGGCGCCCACGACCAGCCCGGTGATGCCGCCGGCAAAGGATGCCAGGGTGGTGACGACCCGGCGCTTCAGCTTGGCGCCGACCTTGTTGAAAAGCGCCTTGGCTGCCTCCAACAGTTTTTCCTTCAGTGCCTTGAGCTTCTTCAGCTTCGCACAGGCATCGCCGGCTGCCTTGCCACTGTAACCCATGGGGTCGGTCTGATTGACCGGATCGTTCGAGACGTAGCGGTAGAGGTTCAGGTCGCCGCCGAGCAGGTCGATGCTGTCTTCGCTCAGGAAGCGCTTCAGGGTCGGGTCGTAGTAGCGGGAGCGGTAGAAATAGAGATCGTGCGCGTCGTATTCGCGGCCGGTATAGGCGAACGGGTTGTAGGTCTCGATTTCCTTGCGGTGGGAAAGAATCTGGCCGAAGCTCTCGTCGTAGCGAATGCGCTCGATGAGTTCACCCCGCTCGTTGCTCAGCGCGATGATGCTGCCGAGATGGTCGCGATGATAGTAGAAGGTGCCGTTGGCGCTGATGATGCACAACGGGGTGTCGAGTTCGTCGTCGTGGACGATGGTGGCGAGTGGCTCGCCATCGGCGTCGAGGATGGCGACGAGATGATGGCCGTCGTAGAGGTAGCGGCGGGTCACGCCACGGTCGGTCTTGACGATACGTCGGCCGATGGCGTCGTATGTGAACCGCAGATCGCGTTGTTCGACGCGCCCATCCGGCAAGACGGCCTGGCCGGTCACGCTGGTCAGTTGGTTTCTGCCGTCGTAACCGTAGTTCAGTTCGGCCCCGCTGGCCTTGTGGACCTTTTTGACGAGGTTTCCCCGACCGTCATGGAAGAAGCGGTGGGTATGGTTCTCGATCAGCCGGTTGGTCTTGGTGTCATAGACCGCGCCGTCGTTCAGGAGGTTGCCGGCCCGGTCGTAGACGAACTGCTGTTCCCCGGCCTGGATCAGCCAGCCGTTGTCGTCATACTGGTATTCGATGCGCCCTTTCTTTTTGACCAGTCCGCTTTTGTCGCAGGCGTAGGTGATTTCGATGCCGCCGGTGTCGATGGATTCCAGTGCCTGGACGGCGTTGTAGTGGATGATTTCACCGCATCCGTTGGGGTAGCGTCTCTCGATGACCGCGTCGTTCGCATCGTAGCGGATCTCCATGGGCGGCTGGTCGTTGCATGTCAGCTTGACCAAGCGACCAGCCGCATCTCTCTGGTAGTAGATCTTCTGATTCAGAAAGCTCAGGCAGACCGTTCGACCCTCGACGTAGGCGTGTTCGACCGGGATTCCGTTCTGGCGTTCCTGCTCGATTTGGCCTTCGTTGGTATAGGCAAAAGCAACCTGGGATGTGCTTGTGGCGGCGGTGGCGCATCTGCCCTCGTCGTCATGGCGATAGCGCGTTACATGGCCGTTGAAATCTTCCCGTATGATCTGCCCGTTTTCGTCATATTCGTAGTGGACCGGACTCCCATCTTCCCGCTGGACCTCTGTCAAAAGCCCGTCGGTATAGTTGTACTGTTTTATGCGATCGTGCTTTCTGATCGATCGCAAACGGCCCGCTTCGTTGTATTCGTAGTGGATCGGGTTGCCGACGGGATCGACGATGCGCTCCAGTTGGCCCTCGGCGTCGTAGGAGAAGCTAATCTCTCCGGCAGGCTGGCGGGTGCCTGCGATGTTGTCGGAAACGTCATAGAGGGTTGTCGTGCGGCGGCCCTCGGCGTCGATGATGCCGGTCTGACGGCCATAGAGGTCGTATTCGAAGCGCGTTACCGCATCTTGTGAATCGGTGAGTTCGGTAATCAGACCGGCGGGATTGTAGGAAAATCGCAGTTCGCTCCCTTCCGCGTCCGTGAAGCGTATGAGATTTCCGTGTTCATCGTATTCTGAAAACTCTTCTCTTCCCAGTTCGTCCTTTTCGTATACTTCGTTATAGCGCGCGTCATAACGGTAGTGACGTGATCCTTTCGGACTACTGACAAAAGCGGGTTTTGGATTGTCGCCGTCGTAGCGGTAGCGTGTTTTTCTACCTTGCGTGTCCCGATGCTCCAACAGGCGGTTTCTGGCGTCATAGGTACGAATCTCGGCGCGGCCCGCTTGATCATAGGTCTCCAGCCTGCGTTGATCCGGTTGCCATTCCTGTCGTTCGATGGCGCCGTCTTCGTAGCAAATGGCCTCGATATAACCATACTCGTCGAGATACCAGGTTCTGGAGGAACGGTTCGGGTTGGTTCGGGTGATGCTCCCGTCATCGTTGTAGGCGTAACGGAAATGCATGCCATCCATGTCGTAGCTGATGAGCATGCCTTTCTGGTCATAGCTGGCGGCCAGCAGCTTGTGTCCGCCGCTGTCGGTTACCTGTGTCAGGAGCGCAGAGCGTTTGTCGCCCTGTTCGGAAAAGTCGCTATAGCAAAAATGGCGTTGCGCGCCACCCGGGGAAGTGATGCTGGACAGTTCACCCGATTCGGTATACTGAAACTGCCAGGTGCGTTCGCCATGATCACGGATCGCCGCTATTCGGCCATCCTGCCCTTGGCGTATCTCGAAGCCCGTGCCGTTTTCCCGTCGGATCGCCGTGATTCGGTCGTGGTCGTCATAGTGCAGCGTAATATGGTGACCGTTGCTGTCCTCCCGGCGGATGAGGAGTCCGTTTTGGTAGGTTTCTTTCTCGCCTGAATGGTAAGCGAGTACGATGACGTCGTGCCCGTCCCATGTGATGTCGACTCCCAGATTACCGAGATCGATGATGCGACGAGTCGCCTCCTCATATTCAAAATCGAATATCCTTCCATCCGCGAGCGCTAGGCGATACAGCTGCTTTTCCGCCTCGCGCCTCGCATACAGGCGGGATTCGACATTTAATCTCCAATGCGCGCCAAGCGACCAGTCATCCGTTGCCCGGGACAGGTAACGCAAGGTCAAGGTCAGGGGCAGCGCTCCAGCGATTTCGGCCAGGGCTTCCTCGTAATAGAGCTGTCCAGTGGAAAGGACGATCGTTTCTCCATCCGTTCTGGCGCCAAGGTTTCCACTGGGAGCATTCGAGCCGGGATAGTAGACAACCGGTCGATCAATCAATTCCGCCTTGGGTATTCCGGAAGGCGTATCCTGATTTTGGTGTCTTTCCAGCCAGGATTGGAGTTCGCTGAACGAGTCTCCACCTTGGTCATTCAATGACATAGTCGATTTCCCCGGTATCCCTGATCACGCCCATCTTCGGCGGGGGCATGAATACCACCGTGCCGATCGTGTTCTTGCTGTTCATGTAGACTTTGTCATTGACCCGAACCATCCAACTGCCCTCGACCTTCACCGTGGGACTGTGCTCAATGGGTTCGGCCTTGGCCCCAACCGTGCCGGACTTAACCCCCTTCAGCACACCGGGTTCATCCCCTGTGACTTTCGTCGTATAACTCCTTAGCATGAAGGCTTTTTTCTTGTTGAACCGGGTCTTACTCGCATACGCGGCCGAGTGATTCAGTGTTTCAAAAATTGGGAAGGGCACGGGTGTTCCGTTGGCGATCTTGCATACATCCGGTGCACTGAAGATGACTCTGTATTTTCCGTCGATGCGCGCGGCAAAATTGTCAGCCATGACGCTGCTCCAGTAATTCTTTTGGTAAATAGCTGAATACGATACCGTCCAGTAGTGGCGTTTTTTTATGAAAGCCGCGATAGGAGAGGTAGACACACCATTTATCGGGTTGGGCGTGGTCGATATCGATCAGTACCGTATCGATATTCAACAGCATTCTTTTCTTTTTTCCGTTTTTCATGAACAAGTCGGAAAAACAATACAATTCGGGTATGACAAACTGGCGCATACCGCCCCCGGGGAACAGATTATAGAGAGAGAATACAGTGCCGGGTTGAACGTATCCACGCAATACCAAGTCGGGGTTTGCGGCCTGGTTGTGCTTGTAATCAAAGTCGAAGGGTGGGTAGGGATGTTGTTCATCGATCCATTCTTGATCATATGTGCCCGCATGAACCAAACGTGTTTTCCAGGATCGGGCGATAGCTCCAAAACCGGCGGGATACATTTTTTTTCCTGAGTCACTCTCCCACTCGAGTTGGTGTTCAAGATAAGTGGTTTCGGACATCCTGCGATGCCGTATTCCCGTACCGACCGGGTTGCTTTCATCTTGCGAGAGAAAGGCCGGTTGATCATCTGCTGAATCCGTGTGGTTCAACAGAGTTCCTCCATATGCCTTGTCATAACGGACGGGCAACCTGTCGATTGCGCGTACATCTTCGCGAATCCATCCGAGTGGAGGGTGGAGTTCCCAGCGAGCTTCACCCATGACTTTCAAGGCCGAATACAGTAGCGGCGTTCCTTGCATGTCGGTAATCTTGACGCCGCAAGACCACCTCGTCCTGAAGGTACCATCAGGGCTATATGTGTTTGCGTTTAGAATTACATCCGCATTCGGTTTATAGGTCGCAAAATCCGATTCATAGCGAACAGGCATGTTCGGGTCGTCGTGGTGATATATGTCTTCGAAAAACAGATCACCTTGATCAGGTGTCAAACGAAGATCCCAACGGTTAGAACGGCTATTGGCGCATAGAATGTACTTCACTCTAATCAGGGTGGTGATATGCCAAGTTTTTTTGGCATCCACATTTTCCCATGCGACGGCTGGAAACGGTGTGTTGTTTTCCAATTTCATTGCGTGAAGTGGAATCGTGACGTTTGCAGCATTGGGTATGAGTGGGTGGCATTGGCATGCTTGATTGTTTTCAACCGGTTTAACGCCAAAAGCTTGAGAGCATGCGATATAATATGCATCGGCGGGTCAGTTAATATCCACAAGCTTGCTGTTGACTTCAACATGCTTTGCTCCGGAGATTTTAATTTCCTTTCCAGATAGAATTATCGTGCCGTCGGCGTTCAGGATCAGCGAGCTGGCGCCGACCTTGAGCTCGAAGCGCTTGCCGACCACGATATGCTTCATGATGCCGACCTGCTCGCTCGAACTCAGGCCCACGGATTCATTCTTCGCCGCGCCGACGGTCACCTGGTAGCCGGCGCCGATCGAGAGCATCTTGGCGATCGCGATGGTTTCGGTCTTGGTCTTGCCGACCGTCTCGGACTTGTTGCCGCCGATGCTGACACTGCGGTTTGAGCCGATCTTCACGCTCTGGTTACTACCGATACTGATCGTCTCGTTGTTCCCCACATCCTCGTTGCGATTCACGCCGATACTGATCTTCTCGTTGTTGTCGACCCGCTCGGTTCTGTCGTGGTGGATGGTGATCTTCTCGTCGTTGTCGACGGTCTCGGTGCGGTCGTGCTTGA
>JALULB010000326.1 GCA_027041035.1 Sedimenticola sp.
CGACTGGGACATGCCGGGCATGGATGGCATCGAGCTGGCGACACGCATCCGCGCCAATCCACGTTTCGCAAAACCTCGTCTGGTGATGCTCAGCTCGGTGGGCCAGGAAGCGGCCCGCGCGGAGGAGCTGGGGCTCCGTGCCTACCTGGTCAAACCGGTGCGCCAGCAGGATCTGCACCGCAGCCTGCTGGCGGCGATGCGGCATGCCGAAGTCGATCCAGAGCAGGCGGTGGTTCCGGCGGGCGACGAACCGCCGAGGATCGACGCGCGTATTCTGGTCGCGGAAGACAATCCGGTCAACCAGGAGGTCATCGCCAACATGCTCGCGGCCTTTGGCGGTTGCCGGACGCGCATCGTCGCGGATGGCGAAGAGGCCGTTCGGGTGGCGAGCGAGGAGCCGTTCGACCTGATCCTGATGGATTGCCATATGCCACGCCTCGACGGCTTCGACGCGAGCCGCGCGATTCGTCGCGCCGAGCGCGATGCCAAGCGTCGGGCGGTAGCCATCATCGCGCTTACCGCGAATGTCGAAAAAGGCGTCAGGGAGGCCTGCCTGGAGGCGGGCATGAACGACTACCTCGGCAAGCCGGTTCGGCTGGAGCAGTTGCGCGAGATGCTGGAGAAATGGTTGCGCGAGGCGCCCGTCGCCGCGCCTGCGGCGCTCGATCCGTCCGATTCAGTGGTAGCCAGGCCCGTCGCGCGCGATGCCGACATACCGACCGCGAGGCTGAACCCGGATTGCCTGGCCAAGCTCGAAGCCCTGCAACGTCCGGGCACGCCCAGCGTGCTGGCGCGGGTGATCTCGATCTACCTGGATTCGGCGCCCGCGTTGTTGCGCCAGATGGAAACCGCGATCACGGAAAATGATGTCGAGAGCCTTCACGCGGCGGCTCACAGCCTGAAATCAGCCAGCGCGAATCTGGGCGCCGACGCGCTGGCGGCGATGTGTCGCGAGTTGGAAACGCTGGATGCGGGTAGCGGCGTCGACGCGGCGAGCACGCGGCTCGCCGCGATGCAGGCCGAATATACCGCCGTGGAAACGGCATTGATGCGCAAGATGGTGTTTACGCCGGCCACCGGGGACGTGGCATGAGGCGGGTTCTGTGGATTGCCGTGTTGTGCCTGGCGAGCCGGGTATTGCCGGCGGTGGATGTCGACGCGCTGAAGTCGCTGGCGCTGGAGGATCTGGCCGACATCCAGGTTTCGATCGCCTCGCGCGGCTCGCATGCGCTGAAGGACACGGCGGCGGCGGTGTACGTCATCACGCACGAGGACATCGTGCGTTCCCCGGCCGATTCGGTGGCGGAACTGCTGCGCGACGTGCCCGGGCTGAACGTCGCGCGCATCGACGCGAATACCTGGGCGGTGAGCATACGCGGCTTCAACGGTCGTTACGCCAACAAGCTGTTGGTGCTGGTGGATGGCCGAAGTGTCTATACCCCGCTGTTTTCCGGTGTGTACTGGATCCTGCAGGACATGCTCGTCGAGGACATCGAACGTATCGAGGTCATCCGTGGGCCGGGCGCGTCGGTATGGGGCGCGAACGCTGTGAATGGCGTGATCAATATCATCACGCGATCGAGCGAGGAGACGCGCGGCAGCCTGGTCAGCGTCACGGGTGGCGATCCCCAGACCCGGCGGATCGGCCTGCGTCATGGCGGTGCCATCGATAGTGATACCGACTACCGGCTATGGGTGCAGCGGCGAGCGCATCGCAACGGACATTTCGACACGGGTCGCGAGGCGAACGACAGCGGTCGGGACGATCGGCTTGGCTTCCGCGTCGACGGCCTGGCCGACAAGGGCGACAGCTACAGCGTCTCTGGCGGGCTGTACCGGAACGAAGCCGGTGTGACGGCGAATGTCATCGACATGCGCTCCGGTTTCTCCGTTCCGGTCGATCGCGTCAATCAGAGCCATGGCGGCCATCTATCGGCAAGCTGGCAGCGCATGCGCGAGCGCGGCGGCGATGAGTTGAAGTTGTACTACGACTGGAACTGGTATGATGCGACGCGCGAGCGTTTTCGGGTGCTGGACATCGAGTACCTGGCGGAGTATCCGCTGGGCGAGACACAGGTATTCAACTGGGGGCTGGGCTACCGCTGGGTAAGCGACAGCGTGGCCGGCCAGCCGCTGTTTCTGGAGATTACGCCGGCGGATCACGATCGCCATCTGTACAGCCTGTTCGCCGAGGATCAGATCCAGCTGGCCGAACGCTGGTCGCTGGCGCTCAGCGCGCGGCTCGAATACAGCAATGTCAGTGGTGTCGATCTGCAACCCTCCGCGAGACTGCTGTGGAAACCGCGTGAGGATGTCTCGCTGTGGGCGGCGGTGTCCCGCGCGACGCGAACCCCGGCGGTCGCCGAGCGGCACATCTTCGCGCCAGTGCTCGGCACCCCGGCGGATCCGCCCGAGCGTCCCTTGCCGGTAGTCGGCGCCTTCGTCGGCAATCCAGCGTACCGCTCGGAGCAGGTGACCACCTGGGAGATGGGCTACCGCGCCATGCCGATGCCGCAAGTATCGCTCGACCTCGCCATCTTCTATTCCCGCTATCGCGATCTGCGCAGTGTCGAGCCGGGAGCGTTTGTCGTGAATCCGCTTTCGGGCTACGTGCTGTTGCCGCTGAACGTGGAGAACCGCCTGGATGCCGCCAGCCGGGGTCTGGAACTGAGCCTGGACTGGCGGATGTCGGCGGCCACGCGTCTGCGTTTCAATTGGTCGTGGCTGGACCTTGATCGCCAGCCACGCGCGGACAGCCAGGACCCGGTCTCCCGGCCGGGACAGAACACCAGCCCCGAGCACCAGCTCGGCCTTGCGCTGTCCACCCGTCCGGCGGCCGGCTGGCTGCTGGACCTGCGTCTTCGCTACACCGGTGGCCTGCCGGCCGATACCCAGCCGGTCGCGGACTACTGGGCGCTGGATATGCAGCTCGCCTGGGAACCGGCGCCCGGCTTCCGACTGGCATTGAGCGCGCGCAATCTGTTCGATGCCGGGCACATGGAGTTCTATGACGAATTGAACCAGCGCACGGCGTCGACCCGTGTCGACCCCGCTTATATGTTGAAGATGGTATGGGAATTCTGATGAGTCCGAATCGCGCCAGTGTTCGCTTTCGCAAGCTGTTGTCCATCGGGCTGATCGCCTGGTCCGGCATGCTCTGCGCCGACACCGATCTGAACGGATTGAAAGCCCTCAGCCTGGAAGCGCTGTCGAGCATGCAGGTATCCATCGCATCGCGTACCGAGCAGGCCCTGGGCGATGCCGCCGCCGCGGTTTTCGTGATCACCTCGGACGACATACGCCGTTCCGGCGCCAGCAGCATCCCGCAGGCGTTGCGCATGGTGCCGGGCTTGGACGTGGCGCGTATCGACGCGAATACCTGGGCGGTCAGCGCGCGAGGCTTCAATGGACGCTACGCGAACAAGTTGCTGGTGCTGATGGATGGCCGCTCGGTGTATTCACCGCTGTTCTCCGGCGTCCATTGGGGAGAGCTGGGCGCCGATATCGAAGATATCGAACGCATCGAGGTGATTCGCGGACCAGGCGCGTCGGTGTGGGGAGCGAACGCGGTCAACGGGGTCATCAATATCATCACCCGCTCGGCGCAGAATACCCTGGGTTCGGAGGCGAACCTGGTGATCGGCGACCAAGGCCAGTTGTCACTCGGCCTGCGACAGGGTGGCTCCCTGGGCGCCGACATGGACTACCGGGCATGGATGAAGGCCAGCAGGCATCGCGCCGACCGTCTGTTCTCCGGCGAACCGGGATTCGACCAGGCCGAGGATCTGCGTGGCGGTTTCCGTGTCGACGGGCTGTTGGCGAACGACGACAGCGTGACGCTGATCGGCGCTGCCTACACGCGCAACGCGGGTAAGGTATTCGTGCGTCCGGATCTGTTGCTGGGCGAAGCGCGGGAAGCGGAAACCAACCATGCCACGGGAGCCAACCTGCTCGGGCGCTGGACGCATCTGCGCGCGGATGGCGGCGAGAGCACATTACAGCTCTATTACGACTACCAGCGACGCGAAGAGACGCGCGAATCACGCCATATCGTCGACCTGGATTTCCATTATCTGTTTCCGCAACAAGGCCGGCACGGTATCACCCTGGGCGCGGGTTACCGTTGGATATCCGACGAGATCGGCGTGCGTCCGTTACAGTATGAATTCGATCCGCCACGCCTGGACTACGGTCTGTACAACCTGTTCCTGCAGGACGACATCACGCTCAACGACCGTTGGTCACTGGTGCTGGGGGCGAAGCTGGAGCACAACGATTTCAGCGGCTTCGAGTTCCAGCCGTCGGCGCGCCTGCTGTGGCATCCGGCGCCGCGCCAGACGCTGTGGTTCGCATTGTCCCGCGCGTCGCGCACGCCAAACCGCAGCGAGACCGGTTTGCGCGCCGGTGTTTCGGCAGTGCCGGCGGCGCCCCCGCTGGTACCCCTGCCGGTGTTGGCGCGGGGTGTCGGCGGCACGGTTTTTGATTCCGAGCGTCTGACTGCCTACGAAATGGGCTATCGGCGTCGCTTCGGCTCCCGCTTGTCGCTCGATGTCGCGTTGTTCTACAACGACTACAGTGGACTGCGGTCACTCGGCTCCGGGCGTTTCAATGATGAACATGTCCCGGAATACCTGATCTATGAAACCTTCTTCGGCAACGCAGGCGAAGGCTCTGGCTACGGCGCCGAGCTGGCGGCCGACTGGCGACCCACGCCGCGCTGGCGCATGCAGTTCGCCTGGTCGTGGTTGCGCACCCGGCTTTCGCTTTCGAACCCGGATGCCGATGCCTATGCGACCGGCAGCGGCGGCGCCAGCCCCCGCCATCAACTCAGCCTGCGCAGCAGTCACGATCTGTCGGATGCAATGGAGTTGGATCTCTGGCTGCGCTATGTCGGCGAGGTGCCGAACAGCGACACGACGATTCCGGCCTACTGGAACCTCGACGCGCGTCTCGGTTGGCGGCTTGCTCCCGGGGTGTCGTTGTCGCTGATCGGTCAGAATCTGCTCGACAGCGCGCATCCCGAATACACCGACGAACTCAACACGGTGATCGCCACCGAGGTGCCGCGCACCCTGTGGCTGAAGGCGCGCTGGGATTTCTGAGACGATGAAGCGCCACGACCACCCATCCATGACACGCATCGGCGTCAGCCGGGGATTGCATGCCCTGTTGCTGGGCATGCTGTTGTGGGCGCCCGGGATGACGGATGCCGGTTCGGTGCCGGACTATCAGATCAAGGCGGTGTATCTGTATAACTTCTCGAACTTCGTCTCCTGGCCGGGCGAGGCTTTTGCCCGGCGCGACGAGCCTTTCGACTATTGCATCGTGCGTCGCGGCCGGGTGGAGAAGACGCTGGCTTCGCTGATCGACGGAGAGCGGGTCGACGGCCACCCCCTGCGTCTGCGCCTGGTGGAAGCGCGCGCCGATGCGCTGAGTGGCTGCAAGTTGCTGTACCTGACCGGCCTGGACAAGGATCGGATACAGCGTTATCTCGGCCTGGTCGGCGATCTGCCGGTGTTGACCGTCGCCGATGTCGCGGATTTTGCCAACGACGGTGGCATGGTCGCGTTGGTACGGGAGCGGCGCAAGATCCGCATGCGCATCAATCTGCGCCAAGCCATCGACAAGGGATTGCGCCTGAATGCCAGGCTGTTGCAACTGGCGCGCATCATCGACGGGAGCCCACAATGAAGCTGTTGGATTTCGACCATTATTCGATACGGGGCAAGCTGTCCATCATGGCGTTGCTGACCAGCGCGCTGGTACTGTTTCTGGTCGCGTTGGTCTTTATCATCAATGTTTATCTCGGCACGCGCGCCTCGTTGCTGCATACCGGCATGACGATGGCGAACATCCTCGCCAGCAATGCCACCGCGGCGGTGGCCTTTCGGGACGCGGATACCGCCACGGAGATTCTCTCCGCCTTCCATGTCGAGCCGAGCGTGGTCGCCGCGCGCATCCTGACCGGAAAGAACCGGCTGTTTGCCAGCTACACCAGCCAGCGTCCGGAGCATCGTCGCATGCTGCCGGCGATCGCCCGCACTGAAGCGACCGAATGGGTAGCGCCGGAGAAGCGCGACAATGAACAGCCAACGGCGGTGTTTCGCGACGGATATCTGGACATCGATCATCCGATCACGGTGAACGGTCGCTATATCGCCAACCTGAACCTGGCGATCGATCTCGCGCCGCTATGGCGGCGGGTCGCAAACGGCGCGCTGGCGGCGCTCGGCGTGCTGTTCGTCGCCTTGCTGCTGGCCAGCTTCCTGGCGCGCCGCCTGGCGCTGACGATCGCCCGTCCGGTGCAGGCCCTGTCGTCAACGGTAAAGACGGTGACAGACAGCGACGACTACAGTCTGCGCGCGGAACGTTTCTCGTCGGATGAACTGGGCATACTCACCGACGGCTTCAACGACATGCTCGATCAGATCCAGCGGCGCGATCATGCCTTGGCGAAGATGGTCGAGCAACTGCGCCTGTCGAAGGAAGCGGCGGAAGAGGCGAATCGCTCGAAGTCCCTGTTTCTCGCCGCGATGAGTCACGAGATCCGCACGCCGATGAATGGCGTGCTCGGCATGGCGGAACTCCTCAAGGGCACCGGCCTGGACGAACGTCAGCAACGCTTCGCCGATACCCTGCAACGTTCCGGTGAATCCCTGTTGGAGATCATCAACGACATCCTCGATTTCTCCAAGATCGAGGCGGGAAAACTAGTGCTGGACAGCTGTGAATTCGATCTGCGTGAACTGATCGAGGATACCGCCGAACTGATGGCGACGCGTGCTCACGAGAAGGGCCTGGATCTGTTGACCATGCTGCCGCCGGACATGCCGGAACTGATGGAAGGCGATGCCAACCGCCTGCGCCAGGTATTGGTGAACCTGCTCGGCAACGCGCTGAAGTTCACCGAACACGGCGAGGTGGTATTGCGCGTCGACTTTCAGGAAACCGGGGATGATGCCTGCCGCCTGGATTTTTCCGTGCGCGATACCGGCATCGGCATCGAGGCCGGCGCGCTGGAGCGCATCTTCGACGCCTTCTCGCAGGCCGACAGTTCCACCACGCGACGCTATGGCGGTACCGGCCTCGGCCTGGCGATCTCGCGTCAGCTGGTCGGCCTGATGGGCGGCAGGATGCGCGTCGAAAGCACGCCGGGACAGGGCTCTGACTTCTACTT
>JALULB010000327.1 GCA_027041035.1 Sedimenticola sp.
CCAGAAATACCGCATGAAGGGCATCCCCGCGTCGCAAGTGCCCGAGGAGGTCGTCACGCCGCTCGTCGAACGCGTCATGAACGCCCCCGAAGACCAGGCGCTCAACATCGGCGAGGTCTTCGACTATACGTGGACCGAGCCGCCTCACTCGTTCGACAGCTTCGTGTGCGACCTCTGCGGCGACATGGTGGTCGAGCCTTACGGCCGCATTCTCGGTGATAAGAAGGTGTGCATCCCCTGCCGCGAAAAGGCGGCCGGACAGGCCTAGCTCGCATTTCTGTGCGCCAAGCAAAGCTTGGCGCTTCTTGCCGGGTGCAAGTCCCGGTCGGGAGGGGTGTCAGGATGATGCCTCGCAAGGGTTAACCACCCACCCGTATCGAGTGTTGCGCCCCTGGCGGACAGCGTTGCCAATGGTATGGACACTGTATCGAACGTGAACAAAAGGGGTGAAGCGTACACAGAGAATCTTGTAGGCCAGAGGGGTGACGCACCACCCTGAAGCGATACAGCCTCGTCAAGGGCATAAAAGCAGGTGGCGACGGTGTAGAAATGCCGGAAGCCAATACAGAGGAATCGATAGACAGAACCATGGTCGAGATATGGTGGCACTGCCGGGAAACCAGGCAGCGAACAGAGAAAACAAACATCGACCTAAAGTTCTGTCATGGTGAGATTCCCGAGGGCCTGCCGGGGTCGCTAGCGCCTGGCATGCAGGAAGAGAAGCGTCGAGAACTTGGGAGGCCCCATCGGCTCCCGGAAGAGGAAGACGGCATGTGGATATTGAGACACGCAAGGGGAAACCCGGAAACGGAATTAAGCCAAAGCCTAAGCGCCGCTTACCGGGAAAGCCATCCTGACCGAGGATAAAAGGGAGGGAGGCCGAAAGCGGGTGGGGAGTCAGACCGGCTCATAGTACTCCGAGCACGGGAAAGCCGTGTACATGGGGAAGGGGCCGGCAAAGTTACGCAGCCGACAAAGGCAACTTCAACCGGACATGTAGGACCGACCCATGAAGCCAACCTCCCTGTCGGGAATAGCGAACAAAGCGGCAAAAGAAAGCCGCCGAAGTGCGAAGCGAGTAACTTTGAGGAGCCCCGTGCGGGAAATCCGCACGCGGGGATCTGTACGGGGGCGGTCGGGTAACTGGCCGTCCTACCGTGATCGCCACTTTTTGCCTCCGCCCTCTTTATGTGTAACGGCCCCAGAACCCGCGTATGAATGGTGAAACGGTGAAACTTCAGGATGCCTTATAACAGCTACCTGTCTCCACCGCGATTGCGCGCAGCGCCGCTGTGTCGAGCACTTCGATCCGTCCGCGGCCGAGGTGGATGAGTCCGTGTCGTTCGAGCTGTTTGAGGTGGCGCGACACGACTTCGCGTGAGCTGCCGATTTCGGTTGCGATGGCTTGGTGTGTTGCAAGGATGCACTGCTCGTTGTCCATCTGTCGCAGCAGTTCGTTGGCAAGGCGGGTGTCGAGGTCGGAATATTTCACTGCTTCGATACGGCCGATGATGTCGGCGAAGCGATGGCTGAGGTGGCTGAAAACGATCTGGCGAAAGCCGTCGGATGCCGCCAGCGCCTTGTCGAAGGCGATCTTGGGAATCATCAGCGCGGTTACAGCGGTTTCGGTCACGCCTTCGGCCGGGTAGGGTTGTGAAGCCATCAGGCAAGTGGTTGTCAACACGCAGGATTCGCCGGCCTCGACGCGGTAGAGCAGCAGTTCGTGACCACCGGCGGTGATCAGTGAAACCTTCACCTTGCCCTCGGTGACCAGCAGATAGTGGTCGCAGCGGTCGTGGGGATGAAACACCGCCGTGCCGGCCGGTATGGTAGCCACTTTTGCCGTCAGCAGCATCTTCCTGGTCGCAGCATCGATCGTGACTGGCGCAGTGCAGTGCTGCGCCTCCCACAGTTGGATCTTGTCGTCGAGGTCGGCCATTTGGCTTAGTATACTCGTCACCCATGGGTTTACGGTTTTTCGAAAATTCATGGACCACGAGTATATGTATGGAGGCGTCATTCACCGACAGCAACGATTCGGCACGGTCGTCTCTCGTTCCTGTTTCCGGGGGCGTCCGATTGCCCTGTGCCCGTCCGCACTTTCACCAGGCGCGCGAATGCCCCATTCC
>JALULB010000328.1:0-1666 GCA_027041035.1 Sedimenticola sp.
ATCACGCTCGCAGCGGCACCCTGCTCGACCTGCTGTCGCGGCAGTTGCGCATCCAGGCGATGTTGACGCCGTTGGTGCAGTTCGCCGCGGCGGCGCTGATGCTGGCGCTGCTGTGGCTGGCCAGCGAGCGTGTCAGCGAGGGCGTGTTGTCCGCGCCGGCGATGGTCAGCCTGCTGATGTACGGCTTTCTGTTGGTGCGACCGATCAGCAGCTTCGCCAATCTGTACGGAGAGTTCCAGCAGGCGCGTGGCGCCTTCGCGCGCGTGGTCGATATCATGGCCCACCAACCGGAGCCACGGGACAGCGGCGAACGCGAGATCGGCCGGGTGCGTGGCGAGATCGAGCTGCGGCACGTGGTTTTCGCCTATCCCGATCGCGAACCGCTGTTTCGTGACCTGAATCTGCATGTCGCGCCGCGCGAGACCATCGTCATCACCGGCCGGAACGGCGCCGGCAAGAGCACCCTGGCGCATCTGCTGCTGCGTTTCGTCGTGCCGCTGGCGGGCGAGGTCATGCTGGATGGCATGCGTGTCGAAGCGTTGCATCTGGCCGCGTTGCGACGGCAGATCGGCTATGTGCCGCAACAGGTTTTGATCGCGAACGGGACGGTGCGCGAGAATATCGCCTTCGGCATGCCGGACGCGCCCGAGGAGGCGATCCGGCAAGCGGCCGACGCCGCGCAGGCGGACGCCTTCATCCGACGACTGCCGGATGGCTACGATACGCGGGTCGGCGATGACGGCGTCAAGCTCTCCGGTGGCCAGCGCCAGCGCCTGGCGCTGGCCCGCGCGTTGCTGCTGGATCCGGCGATCCTGATCCTGGACGAGGCCACCGCGACCTTCGACCCGGGTGGCGAGCAGGCGATGATCGACGCCTGCCACTCGATATTCGACGAGCGCACCGTTATCATCATCACCCACAGACCGGCTATCCTGGCGCTGGCGGATCGCCGCTTCGTGCTGGCGGACGGGGAACTGAAGCCGGTAACGGACGTGGATTGAAAGACAACGAAGCAATGGGAAGGGCATGAAAAACTATCGCATCTCGGAGCAACTGCTGTTGCAGGCCGTCAACGAGGAGATGGTCATCCTCGACCCGGACAGCGGCCGCTACTTCACCCTCAACGAGGTCGGCAGCGAGATGCTCGGGCGTTTCCGCCAGAGCGGCGATATCGATGACACCGTGGCGCATATCGCCGCCGGCTACGAGGTCAGCGAGGATACCGCGCGTCGCGATCTGCTGACACTGCTCGACGAGCTGGTGACGCACGGCCTCGCCGAGGCGGTCGAGGCCTAGTGCCGGACCGCTTGCGGCATCTGCCGCCGCGCGCCATCATCTCCGGCCGATGAACTGCCTGCGGCGCACCCTGGCGGAGAAATGCCTGTTGGAGCGCAGGGGCATTGCCAGCCGCGTGCATATCGGCGTGAACAGCCGGCGGGGCGATGGCCTCGCGGCGCATGCCTGGCTATCCGATACACGCGGCGCGGTGCTGAACGACAGCGCGGACGTAACGCGACGTTACCGTGAGCTGGTGCCGGACAACTGGGAGGGCGCGGGCGTTTTCGACAGTTGACTTACCGCCGTGGGAGCGGTTTTTAACCGCGATCCGGCGGACAGGCCGGTTGTGCCCGCACTGTCAAGGCTTAATACCCAAACCGTTCGGCAT
>JALULB010000328.1:1676-2127 GCA_027041035.1 Sedimenticola sp.
TGCACAAGAAGTTTGCTTCGATCGCCAACTGGCGCGGTATTTCGTGCATTGGTGCCCAGACAGCGAATTCTCGAGTGTGACGACTTCACTCTTTCCGAATATTCCTCGCAGTAAAGATATCCCTAGCCCATCTTCAGTTTTCCACGACCAAATTCCAAGTAAAAACAGATAGATAGGTTCTCCAGCGCCCTTGTTATGGCACTACAAATTTGTTTTTTTGCGGGATAAGACTAAACGACCGTCTTCAGCGTCGGCCCTGGCTGGGCTTCAATGCCCAGCGCATCATAGATCGCTTTCTGCCATGGCTCGGCGCGGGTGGCCTTGCGCAGGTGAATGGTTTTGCCATCTTTACGTTCAAGAACGACGGTAACCCGTTGCCGGTTTTCCATTTTGGCGCGCAGGGTTTGCCAGCTGTCATCGATACCCTTTGTTTTCAGTTGGCTGCGCAGGG
>JALULB010000329.1 GCA_027041035.1 Sedimenticola sp.
TCACCGGAGTCAACATCTTCAAACCATCTGCCACCATATATCTCTCCTTTTCCATAATCTTTATCTGGCTGCAATTCTCTAGCGTACCCATCTTCAATCTGCTTTTCGATGTACTCGACAAAGCGGGCGTATTCACCTGGTGATTTGAAGCCATGTATTTCTTCCCAAACCATCGTAGACATAGTTTACTGAATCCACTTTGGATTAACTTTCGGAATGTAGATTTGGTTTCCACCGCCAACCAAGCCCCGCTGCGCTGCTGCTGCACCCTCATATATCTTGGTTCCAGCAGGAGAGGGCCTTTTGGCTTTACGCTCGTCCAATAACTTCCTGTTGGATTCCCGTTATCCGAAATAACCCGATACAGCGTCGTATCCTTAGACAGGGATCTTTGTGTATACGTCGCACTTCTAAATGTCTTTGCAATGTCATCCGCCAACGGGCCAGGATTGATCGGTGAATACTTTGTGGCGCCATGAATCCCCCGAGGAAGCCCACCTCTCCCACGAGTCAGTAATGTGCCGGCTGCATTGAGTATTGCCCCAATGCCGAACCCATTTTGACTAATGTCGCTATAGGTGTCAGTGATGCTTTTCAGCATGGTGACGACGGGTACCAGGGTTACCACCTCAAGCCCGGGTTCACTCACAAAGTGCGACGGCCCCGGACCGAAGAACTTCGCCAACCCCAGGGGATCAACCAGATCAACCGGATCATTCCCCACATAGGCATACAGATTGAAGCCGTCGGCATAGCCAATGGGGTCGACGCTCAGAAAGCGACCGCGCCGGGGGTCGTAGTAACGGGCCTTGTAATAGGCCAGACCGGTTCCTTCGTCCCACTGCTGTCCAGTATAGCGGAACAGCGGCGCGGGAACCGCGGCGTTGCCGGCGACGGGCAGACCGGGTTCGCCGAAGGCGGAGTAGGTGTAGAAGGCGACGTTGCCGCCGGCGCCGCCGCTGCTGGCGATGATGCTGCCCTGGTGGTCGGCATACAGCCAGCGCTCGTGCTGGAGCTGGCCCTGGGCATCGTAGTGCCATTCGATCAGGGGTTCATCGAGGCCGGGACCATGGAGGATGCGCTGGCGCAGTTGGCCGTTGCCATCGTAGACCGCGATCAGGGCGTCGCCGTCGTACAGGTACTCCAGGTTCTCGCCGCCGCCACTACGCGCGATGCGACGGCCGCTGGCGTCGTAGCGGAAATCGAACGCGCTGTTGGCGCCGGCCGCGTGCGTCAGGCGGTTCTCGCTGTCGAAGTCATAGCGGGCATCGCCATCCCGGGTGAGATTGCCGTTCGCGTCGTGTTGCTGGACGACGCCGTCGATCTGCTGGTATTGGTTCAGACCGTTGACCACATAGCTTCGGCCGGTGGCGGCGCCGCGCCAGACGAGCCGGTCGCTCGAGGGCTGGCGCCGAATGATCTGGCCGGCCTGATTGTGGATGAGATCGAAGTGGAAGTCGTTGGCGGCGCCGGGCAGGTCGTGGGTCAGGCGTTGCAGCCGGGCCTCGGCATCGTAGGCGTAGGTGGTCACGGCGCCGTTGTCGCGCAGAATCTCGACGCGGCGATCGAGCGCGTCATAGTGATAGGTCGCCAGCGGGATGTTCCCGGGCGCGATCAGGCTGTCGACACGGTTGGCCGCGTCGTGGCGGGTGGTGATGGTGAATCCGTCCGGCCAGGTGAGACGGGTGCGGTTGCCGGCGGCATCGTACTGGTAGCTAATGGCGTGGCCACCGCGCTGGTCGCCAGTCAGGCGACCGGGCTTGTCGTAGGTGTAGTGGTGACTGCGTTCGCCGTCCGGGGCGACGAGGTCGGTCAGGTGTCCGAGCAGGTCATACCGATAGGTGATCCGCGAGTCGGCGTTTGGCGGACGCTTGGCGATGCGCTGGTTCAAGGCATCGTAATCGAAGTGGATGGCGTCGCCGGCGCGGGTGACGCGCAAGGTCAGGTTGCCGTTTTCATCGTACCCGAAGCGCTCGCGGTCGTTGGGATTGGCGCGACCGGGCTGACTGGGGTCCGGGTAGTCGGTGGCGACCCGGCGGTCGAAGCCGTCGTAGTGGTAGCGGGTGAGATTGCCGGCGGCGTCGCGCAGGGTGTCGATCTGGCCATTCGGCGTATAGGTG
>JALULB010000330.1 GCA_027041035.1 Sedimenticola sp.
TCGCTATTTCAACCTTGAAACCGAGGTATTCGCCGCGCCGGATGGCCGCGAGTTGCGCTATGTGAAGCGCCGCTTTCTGCCACCGCCGAGCGATGCGATACCGTTGGCGGAGGTGACGGTCACCGATGGCGACCGGCCGGATCTGATCACCGCGCGCGCGCTCGGTGACGCGGAGCAGTTCTGGCGCGTGGTCGACGCGAATGGCGTGATGAACCCGTTCGATCTGACCACCGAGCCGGGTGCTGTCGTGCGCATCCCGTTGCCGGGGCTGGAGCCATGAGCCTGCTCGGCACACAGCTGACCCTGATGGTCGGCGGCAGTGTGCCGCTGCCGGCATCGCCGGCGATGGCCGAGTCGCTGGAGAGCGTCGAGGTGACGCACAGCGACACGGGCCGTTCGGGCTTCCAGCTCACGTTCGCGATGGGCCGCTCGCGTGGCGACGTACTCGATTACCCGTTGTTGTCCAACCCGTCGTTGCGGCCCTGCAATCGCGTGATACTGATCGTGACCTTCAACGCCATCCCGGAGGTGTTGATGGACGGCATCATCACCGATCAGCAGTTCTCGCCGGGCAACGAGCCGGGCGCGGCCCGGTTGACCGTGACGGGAGAGGATGTCAGCGTGATGATGGACATCGAGGAGCGTTCGGCCGAGCACCCGGCGCAGCCCGAGATGGCCATCGCGCTGAAGCTGATCGCGAGCTATGCGCAATATGGTCTGGTGCCGATGGTGATTCCGCCGCCGACCCTGGACATCCCGCTACCGACCGAGAGAACGCCGGTGCAGCAGGGCACCGATCTGCAATACCTGCAACAGATGGCCGAGCGTTTCGGCTATGTCTTCTATGTCACGCCGGGGCCGGCGCCGATGAGCAACACCGCCTACTGGGGGCCGCCGGTTCGCGTCGGCGTGCCGCAGCGGGCCATCTCGATCAACATGGGGCCGGATACCAACGCCGAGATTCCCAGCTTCCGCTACGACGGTCTGGCGCCGGCCTTTGTCGAAGGGCAGGTTCAGGATCGCAATACCGAGCAGGCGATGCCGGTGCGCAGTGTCGCCAGCACGCGCATCCCGTTGGCCAGCCAGCCGGCGTGGGCCACCCAGGGCTGCACGCGCAGCCGCCAGTTTCGTCAGTCCGGGCGCAACACGGTGCAGGCATTTGCCCAGGCGCAGGCGGAGACCGATGCGTCCACCGACCGCACCGTCGAGGCATCGGGCGAGCTGGACGCCTCGCGCTACCAGGGGCTGCTGAAACCGCGCGCGCTGGTCGGCGTGCGTGGCGCCGGCTACAGCTACGACGGCTTCTATTACGTGCAGCGTGTCAGCCACAACATCCGACGCGGTGAATACAAGCAGGCGTTCACGTTGCGTCGCGACGGATTGGGCGCGATCTCGCCGGTGGTGACGCCATGAGCCAGTTCTTCGGTAAATACCGTGGCAAGGTCGAGAACAATGTCGATCCCCAGCAACAGGGCCGCTTGCAGGTCAGCGCGCCGGCGGTGCTCGGCGAGGGAACACTGAGCTGGGCGATGCCCAGCGTGCCCTTTGCCGGACCGGGCGTGGGCCTGTTCACCCTGCCGCCGAGCGGCGCGAATGTGTGGGTGGAGTTCGAGGGCGGCGACCCGGACTATCCGATCTGGAGCGGTTGTTTCTGGGGGCTGGGCGAGGCGCCGGCGACGCCGGCCATCGAACAGATGAAGGTACTGAAGACCGATACCGCGACGATCACCATCAACGATATTCCCGGCGCCGGCGGCATCAAGATCGAGCTGGCCAGCGGGGCGAAAATCGAGATCACCGCGACCGGCATCGAGATCGACAACGGCCTCGGCGGCAAGATCAGTCTCAGTGGGCCACAGGTGTCGGTCAACAACGGCGCGCTGGAGGTGGTCTGATGCCGGGTTTCGTCTTGCATGTCGGCGCAACGGTGTTGTGTAGCCATGGCGGGCAGGCACAACCGAGCGCGCCTTTCCCGAGGGTCAAGGTCGCCGGGCAGCCGGTCGTCACTCAGCCGAACCCGTACCTGGTCGCGGGCTGTCCGTTCTCGACACCGGGTGGCCCGTTGCCCTGTGTCACCGCCAACTGGGTCAGCGCCGCGACCCGGGTGAAGGCCGGCG
>JALULB010000331.1 GCA_027041035.1 Sedimenticola sp.
GCTCCTGGTCGAACAGTAGCAGCGCGGCCCATTTTCGCCTGCTGGAGATACCGCTGATCGCGGATCTGCTGGCGCCGGACTCGCCGATAGGCGAGGACGAACTACCGGCGACACTGCTCAGCGAAGCCCCGGATGCCGTCGCGGCCGCGCTGCTACTGTTCGACCAGGAGCAGATCGACGCATTGCTCGAAGCCTCTACCCATCTGCTCGACACCTGCGAGCTGAGCGCGACGCGGAGACACGAAGCCGAAGCGCGACTCGGGCAGATCCGAGCCGCGCGCGATACCGCGACCGATACCGCATAATCCCGCCCGTATCGGTATAGCCTCCGCCACAGGCTCCTATCAGCCTGGCGGACTTGGGAAGGCGCTAGGAGGGCGTAAGGATGTGTGCGCTAGCCCGCATTTCTCACCAGGGGGCGAGATGATCGCGTAGGGCTTTGGATTCACAGGGGATTTTCTGAAAGAGCGGAATACAGATCGTATTTCCGATTGAAGAAAATCCCCTGTGGATTCAAAGAACAAGCGAGGACTTGCCCATCTGGTGAGAAATGCGGGCTAATGCCGAGGTTTGGCTGGCGGAGGCTATAAACCTCGCGCTGGATCGCAAGCCATTGACCCAGATCATCGTTTTTTCGACCCGCTGGCCTTAATTTGCATCAACCCATGATGCGGACGCCAGCGACGATGACCGAACCAGTCGATTTCAAACAGATTTTCCAGCCCGAGCTGATCAAACGCTACGATCAGTCAGGGCCGCGTTATACCTCCTACCCGACGGCGGTACAGTTCACCACCGACATCGGCGAGTCCGACTACGCAAACTGGGCGCGCCAGTCCAATCAGGAGCCGATACCCAAGTCACTGTCGCTGTACTTCCATATCCCGTTCTGCAATACGGTGTGCTTCTACTGCGCGTGCAACAAGATCATCACCGCCAACCGCAAGCGCGCCGCGCCTTACCTCGACCGCCTGCACAAAGAGATCGAGATGCAGTCCACGCTGTTCGACCCGGACCGCGTCGTCGAACAACTGCATTGGGGCGGCGGCACGCCGACCTTTCTCAGTCAGGTGGAAATGGCCGGCCTGATGGCGCATACACGGCGTTTCTTCAACCTTCGCGAAGACGACGATGGAGAATACTCGATCGAGCTGGATCCCCGCGAGATCGATGCCGATGGCATCCGTTTTCTGCGTGATCTCGGCTTCAACCGTATCAGCCTGGGTGTTCAGGACATCGACCCCGAGGTGCAGAAAGCGGTCAACCGGATACAACCCATCGATATCACCATGGAGGTGTTGCAGGCCGCGCGCGACAACGACTACCGCTCGGTCAGCATGGACCTGATCTATGGCCTGCCGAAACAACGCCTGGACAGTTTCGCCAGAACCGTGGACACCATCATCGAGGCCGGACCCGACCGGCTATCGATATTCAACTACGCGCATCTGCCCCATCTGTTCAAGCCGCAGCGCCAGATCGACCCGGAAGCGCTGCCGTCGCCGGCCGAGAAACTCGCGATTCTGGAGATGTGCTTCGAGAAACTGGGCGACGCGGGCTATGTCTATATCGGCATGGATCACTTCGCCAAACCCGATGACGAGCTGGCCAGGGCGCAACGCAACGGCGAGCTGCATCGCAACTTCCAGGGCTATTCGACGCGCGCCGACTGCGACCTGATCGGCATGGGCATGACCAGCATCGGCAAGGTGCGCGGCAACTATATGCAGAACTACCGCGAGATGGATGACTACACCTCGGCCATCGACGGCGGCCACCTGCCGATCTATCGCGGATACGAGCTGGAACCGGACGACAAACTGCGCCGCGAGATCATCAATGGTCTGATCTGCCATTTCACGCTGGACACCGCCGCGCTGGAAGAACGCTGGAACATCGATTTTTCAAGCTTCTTCGGCGACGAGATAAAGCGTCTTCAGCCGATGCAGAACGATGGGCTGGTGCGCATTAAGAGCGATCGTATCGACGTGCTACCACCGGGCCGGCTGCTGATCCGCAATATCTGCATGGTGTTCGATCGCTATCTGGACCCGGAAAAGAGCAAGGGGCGCTTCTCCAAGGCGATCTGATCCGGCAAGTTCTGGCA
>JALULB010000332.1 GCA_027041035.1 Sedimenticola sp.
GATCCCATCCCGAACTCGGAAGTGAAACGACTTAGCGCCGATGATAGTGTGGGGTCTCCCCATGTGAAAGTAGGTCACCGCCAGGCTTTTATCCCAAGCCCCTGCATCAACTTGCAGGGGCTTTTTTATGGCGGCGAGAAATCACGGGGACATCGACAGGCAGGTATATCGCACCGCTCACCAGCTGAATATTGACAGTCGCCACGCTCCAGTGATCCCATCGCTAACTTCCGTTATCCCGTAACAAAAGGTTTCTGCAATTTCCGGAAGGAGATTGCCTGATCGAAAGTCTTCTTCTGCTACATGATCCCGACGATCCGCGCAATTGGGGGCAGAAGTGGGGCTGTCGAAAAAATTGATCCGTGGAGGTTAGATTGATGAGTCGTATTGTGCTTTCGTTGCTGGTGCTGTGTGCGCTGTCATTTTCATCCAGCTTGTTCGCCGGGGATCTTGCCAGGGGAAAGGAAATAAACAAGACCTGTGCACTCTGCCATGGTCAATATGGGCAGGGTACGCCGGGTGGCATCGCGCCGCGTCTGGCAGGGCTGCCAAAATACTATCTTGAAAAAGCGATAAAGGATTATCGGTCCGGCAAGCGGCTCAACCTGCTGATGGATACGACATCGGGCATCAACGAGATGAGCGACGCCGACATCGAGGCGATCGCGGATTACCTTTCGCGGATCGATGTATCAAAGGATCGCCAGTTCGACATTCAGCAGCCGGTGGGTGATGTCAAAAAGGGCAAGAAGATCTACCGCACCGACTGCAAGACCTGTCACGGGCGAGACGGCTTCGGAAAACCAAGGAAGGAGGCGCCGCCGCTTGCGGGACAGCATTACGCCTATCTCGATTCCGAGATCAATCTCTTCAAGTCGAAATTCCGGGAACACGCGAATGATCCCGAGGATGAAACCTTCGACGACTACACGAAGGAGGACATTCGTAATCTGACGGCCTATCTCGCCACGCTGGACGACAAGAAATTCGTCGATGGCGGAAAGATCTACGTGCCGCAGGTCACGGCGGTTGCGTCCGCCCAGCAGGCGAGTCCCCCCTCCGGTTCCAAGGGGTTGAGAATTACCGATATCAGCCAGACGGTTGCGCAGATGGCGCTGCGTGAGGGTGTCTCCAAGGAAGATGCGATCGAGGCGATGATGTCGAAAGCGGCGGAGATCAATCTCAAGCTTGTAGGGCAGCAGCATGTGTCGAAGGAGCTTGAGGCCCGAGGCGTCGACTCGCCATACCTGACCATCCTGCAGTTCTGCAATCCGATGGATGCGCGGATGATGATCGTCAGCAACCCGATTTTCGCCAGCTACATGCCTTGCCGCATCGCGCTCGTGGAGGATCAGGAAGGCAAGGCGTGGCTGATGATGCTCAACCTCGACATGCTCATCAACAGCAAGCTCCTGGCGCCCGAGGTGGTGGAAACCGCCATTCGCGTCAACCAGGCGATGCTCGATGTCATGGTCGCCGGGGCCACTGGCGAGTTCTGAGGTCGCCGCTGGCCGTATCCGCGTCGGCAGGATGCGGGCAGCCTGGAAAGGCGCAGCAGTTTGGCTGCGCCTTTTCTTTTTATTTTCCGGCGACAGAAGCTCGACGTTGCAGGAATGTCAATTCGGTTCTCCAATAGGGAGTGATATGATGTCGCCCCGAAATCACCCAGCCTGATCGCCATGTCAGCCGCGTCCGCATCCCCGAGAATTCGGGAGATCCCCTACAACTACACCTCTTTTTCCGATCGGGAAATCGTCATTCGCCTGCTTGGCGAGGATGCCTGGAAAACGATCAATGAGCTGCGAGCGGTTCGGCGTACCGGCATTTCGGCACGGATGCTGCTCGAGGTGCTTGGCGACCTCTGGGTCGTAAGCCGCAATCCCTATATCCAGAGCGACTTGCTGGAAACGCCCAAGCGCTTGCATGCGCTGATCGAGGCCATGCGTCACCGGCTGCGACAAATCGAGGCGCGGGCCGGCGGCAATCGCGACGCCCTGGCGCTGGCGGATCGCGCCTGCAAGGCGGTCGATCGGTTCGCCGACTGGTTTCCACGGCAGATAGCGTTGCGGAAGAAGGCACTCAAGGCGTTTCTCAAACATAC
>JALULB010000333.1 GCA_027041035.1 Sedimenticola sp.
GATCTCGGCGCTCACTTGTTTCGCTCGATCCTCGGAATAGGCATGCCGGTCGACCAGTATCTCTCGCAGCCGCGCGCTTCTGCTCTCCTGTTGAGCCATCACCAGCTCCACGAGCCGCCGCGCGGCGCGGCGTGCCTTACCGCCAGACCACAGCCTGGCGAGCAGCAATCCGCCGGCCAGCAACCAGCCAACCAGCAGGAGTTCGCCAAGCACGATGGTCGTCAGTATATCGAGCATCATCACGCCGTCACCGTGTCGTTATCCAGTACGATCCGGCTGGCCGCGCGGTGTCTGCGCAGCAGCCACCAGGCCAAGCCACCGAGTACGATCAACAGGCCATTGCCCAGTCCGAGCAACAACAAAATCTGGCCCCAATCGGTTTCCGCCACGGCTTCCTTTTCGACCGGCGCGGGAACGTGCTCCTTCGCCTCGACGACCTCCGGTAGCAGGCCTTTTATCTTGTCGTCCTCGAAGCGCCACGCAACCGGGTTTCCTCGCTTGCTTTTTGTCTGTATCTCCACGACCAGCTTGGCCATGCCACGAAATGTATCGGTTGGGAAGCTTGCCTGGAAGTGTCCCGGGCCGGCACCACGCAGCGGTATCGGCTTTTTTACCTTGCCATCATCCAGCCAGGCTTCGACATCGACCGAGCCAAGGTCGATCAGTGCATCCTGCAGCGCCACGGAGACACCCGCGGGTTGAGCACTTTGGTCCACACTGACCTCCGCCGGCGGCGTAACGCTGACCGTCTGCCGGCGCTCACGGCGGAAGGTGCTGGCGCGCGCGCTCGCCGCCACCTCGAGCAGGCCCGGCTCGTCAACCGCGGTCAGAACGACCGAAAACAAGCCATCCGCCGCCTTTTCATCCAGCCCGCCGCCGTCGTCCATCAGCGGCACGGCCCTGCCCTGGGTTCCGAACGGCGCACTGGTGACATCCGCCTCGATGACATCGAGAAACGCCTTGCGGGTGATACGCGTGCCGTTGTTCAGAAACTCCGCGGTGAACGGCAACTGCTCGCCGGCGACCAGCACGTTCGGCAGGTCGGTGGTACGCATCTTCAGGTTGGTGACCACCATGACGCGGTTATCGGGATCGACCGCCGCCCTGATCTTCCATTTTCCCGCCCGGGGATGCGTGATGGTGATCAATTCGTAGCCTTCGTCACGGCTCCAGGCGACATTGTCGGGCTTGTGCTCGCGATCGAATGATCCGCCACCAGGCGTCACCAACCGAGTCTGCTCGCAGTCCTTGCAGAACAACAGCAGGGTCGCCTCCTGGATACTGCGGTCGATGACGAAACGGTTATCTTTCAACGGCACGGTATCGGGCTTGCTGACCTTTTCGAACATCCGCAGGAACACGCGTTGCAGGCGACTTGCATCCTCGACCTCCTCGTACCAGCCACCGCTTTCGCGCGACAGGGTTTCCAGTAGTTCATGGTCGGCATGCTTCGACAGGGCGATGGTGTGAATCTGCACGCCCAGTTCGCTCAAGCGGGGCAACAACTCGTCAAGGATGAACAGACGCGAAGCCTCGTTGCGTTTTTCGTCACGCGAGATATCGACCATGCCATCGGTCAGCAACACCACGTGCCGGGTCTGGTTTTGGGACACGCTTTTCCAATCACGTGTCGCACGCCTCAGGGCAGCGGCGATATCCGTGCGTTGACCCGGCGAGCCGATCCGCGACGCGGCAGCCAGCGCTTTCTGCTTCCAGCGTCGATCCACCCGTCCCAGCGGTATCCGCGCCTTCACCGAGCGGGCAAATGTCCACACGCCGGCACGCGTATCCCTGGGTAGCAGACCGACCAGCAGTCTCAGCGCGGGACGGCGAAGATTGCGCGGATCGTTCTGCTTCATACTGCCCGATATATCGATCAATACGCGCACATCGTTGACCGCCTGCCGCGCAAACACGGGGCTGTCGAGCAACGACAGAAGATTTACAAACAACAGCGCTATCGAAGCGGCTTTCATCACACGCACGATCTTCCTCGGGAATAACGGATTCTGAAGTAACTACTCAGCGAGTAACTCAAATAAAGGGTAACTGCTCAGATCGCCGCTGAAATGCGTCAGTTCAAGGCAAAAAATGTGATCG
>JALULB010000334.1 GCA_027041035.1 Sedimenticola sp.
CGTAATAGACAATTTCCCCCGGCGGGCTATGCTTATGGTCTGGAAGCAGAGCAACTTGACAACAACAACCCGCCCACCAGAGTTTAAGAGGAGTGCGTATGCAAAAGGCGCTTTTGATCGATCCGGAGAAATGTACCGGCTGTCTGCAATGCGAGATGGCCTGTTCCTTCGAGCATGAAGGCCAGTTCAACCCATCCCGTTCGCGCATCCGCGTGTTCACCTTTCACCAGGAAGGCGAGTTCGTGCCCTATACCTGCACGCAGTGCGCCGAGGCCTGGTGCCTGCGCGCCTGCCCGGTGGACGCCATCGTCAACAACCTCGAACTCGGGGCGAAGGAGGTCGTCGAGGAACGCTGCGTCGGCTGCAAGGTGTGTACCATCGCCTGCCCCTTCGGCACCATCAACTACCAACAGGCCAGCGGCAAGGTCGCGAAATGCGATCTGTGCGGCGGCGATCCGGAATGCGTGAAGGCCTGCCCGACCGCTGCGATCCTGTACGTGGATGCCGATCAGACCGGTTACGACAAGATGCGCCAATGGGCGGCGCAATCCGTTAGCGCCGCGCAAGCGACAGCCTGAGGAGAGCGAACAATGGCTTGGACTGGAAAGATACTGCGGGTGAACCTGAGCGATGGTGTCATTACCTCCGAGGCGCTGAACCGCGAATGGGCCGGCCAATACCTCGGCCAGCGTGGTCTCGGCAGCAAATACCTGATCGAGGAGATCGACCCGAACTGCGACGCGCTGGGCGCGGACAACAAGATGATCATGGCCACCGGGCCGCTGACCGGCACCATGGCCTCTACCGGCGGGCGTTACTCGGTGATCACCAAGAGTCCGCTGACCGGCTGCATCGCCTGTTCCAACTCCGGTGGCTTCATGGGCAACGAACTGAAGAACGCCGGCTGGGACATGGTCATCATCGAGGGCAAATCACCAGAGCCGGTGTATCTGTACATCGAGAACGACAAGGCCGAACTGTTGCCCGCCGACGAGATCTGGGGCACCAGCGTGTGGCATGCCGACGAATGGCTGCACAAGCGCCATCAGGATTCACTGTTGCGCGTCTCGGCGGTCGGCCGCTCGGCGGAGCAGGGCTGTCTGTACTCGGCGATCATCAACGATCTGCATCGCGCCGCCGGGCGTTCCGGCGTCGGCACCGTGATGGCGTCGAAGAACCTGAAGGCGGTGGCGGTGCGCGGTACCCTGGGCGTTGGCAACCTGAAGGATCCGAAACGCTTCATGCAAGCGGTCGGCGAGGCGAAGAAAGTGCTTGCCGACAACGCGGTCACCGGCCAGGGGCTACCGGCCTATGGCACTCAGGTATTGATGAACGTGATCAACGAACTCGGCGCCCTGCCGACGCGCAATACCCGTGATGTGCAGTTCGAGGGCGCCAACGACATCTCCGGCGAGGCGATGCACGAGCCGCGCGCCAGCGACGGCAAGCCGAACCTGACGCGCAATGCCGGCTGCTTCGGTTGCACCATCGCCTGCGGGCGCATCTCGACCATCGACAAGGGCCATTTCAGCGTCGCCCACAAGCCCGAATACTGGGGCAATTCCGGCGGACTCGAATACGAGGCGGCCTGGGCACTGGGCGCGGATACCGGCGTCGACGACCTGGATGCCCTGACCGACGCGAACTTTATCTGCAACGAGGATGGCGTCGACCCGATCAGCCTCGGCGCGACCATCGCGGCGGTGATGGAGCTGACCAAACTCGGCGTGCTGACGGCGGAACAGACCGGCGGCGTGGCCTTCGAATTCGGCTCCGCCGAGGCATTGACCCAGGCGGCCGAATGGGTGGCCAGGGGCGAGGGCTTCGGCCGCGAGCTGGCGATGGGCTCAAGGCGCCTGTGCGAGAAATACGGCCATCCCGAGTTGTCGATGACGGTCAAGAGTCAGGAGTTTCCGGCCTACGACCCGCGTGGCATCCAGGGCATGGGCCTGACCTACGCGACCTCCAATCGCGGCGCCTGCCACCTGCGCAGCTATACCGTCGCCTCCGAGGTGCTCGGCATACCGGAGAAGACCGATCCGCTCACCACCGACGGCAAGCCGGCGTTGGTGAAGGCGTTTCAGGATGCCACCGCGGCGGTCGACTCGGCCGGGCTGTGCGTGTTCGCCACCTTCGCCTGGACGATGGAGGACATCGCGCCACAGATCGACGCGGCCTGCGAGGGCGACTGGACGGTGGACAAGCTGCTGACCGTCGGCGAGCGCATCTGGAACATGGAGCGTGATTTCAACCTGCGTGCCGGCATCGGTGGCGATCAGGACAGCCTGCCGCAACGCCTGCTGAAGGAAGCGGCGAAGACCGGCCCGGCAAAGGGGTTGGTTGCCGGCCTGGACAAGATGCTGCCGGAATACTATGAACTGCGCGGTTGGAGCGCCGATGGCGTACCCAGCGAGGCGACGCTCGGGCGGCTCGGACTGGCGTGAAGTAATAACTGCTCGGGTGGCTCTCGGGGCTTCCCCGTAGGCGTTGCTTGCGAGACAATCCGCGCTCTTTAATCGGTTATACAGGAAGTAGAGTAATGAAGAATGCGGTTTGGTTTTCCCTGCTGATATGCCTGTTGAGCGCGCCGGCATGGGCGGGTTTCTCCCTGCTCGGAGACGGTTCGACGCTGAATTTCGTATCGATCAAGAAAGGCAGCGTCGCGGAGGTGCATCGCTTCGAGCGACTCCGCGGGCGGGTCGGCGACGACGGCGCGATCGAGATCGTCATCGATCTCGCCAGCGTCGCGACGAATATCCCGATCCGCGACGAGCGCATGCGCACGCTGCTGTTCGAGACCGGCAAGTTCGCCAACGCCACGTTGCGCGGTCGGATCGATACCGCCGGATTGAAGCGTCTGACAGCGGGCGACAGGCTGGATCGCACGCTGAAGTTGACGCTCGATCTGCACGGCAGGCAGGCCGGCATCGAGGCGCGGATCAGTATCATCGCGTTGAAATGTGGCCTGCTGGTGACCTCGCGCGCGCCGGTCATCGTCAACGCGGCGGATTTCGGTCTGGTCGAGGGTATCGAGAAACTGCGCGAGGTGGCGAAACTGCCGAGCATCGCCACCGCCGTGCCGGTGAGCTTCGAACTGCTGTTCAGTCGGGACCCGGCAGCGCGCGCGCCGGCGCTTCCCGGATGGCGCTGGTCGCCGCGTCGATAGCGGGCGATATCGACGCCGCTCTTGCGTCGCTGGCGCGCGTTCACGGCGATAATCAACAACAGGAGACAGCCATGCGACATATCGTTATCGGCGCCGGTCCGGCCGGCGTCGCGGCCTGCGAAACCCTGCGCGGGCTCGACCCGAAGGCCGACATCATCCTGCTTGCCGGCGAGCCGGAACCGCCGTATTCGCGCATGGCGATTCCCTATCTCCTGGTGCAGCGCATCGGCGAGAGCGGCACGCATCTGCGTCAGTCGGCGGATCATTTTCGTTCGCTCGGCATCGATGTGCGGCATGGCCGCGCCGCGCGCGTGGACACCGGCGCGAACCGCCTGCATCTGCACGATGGCAGCGAACTCGACTACGACCGCCTGCTGATCGCCAGCGGCGCGTCGCCGCTGGCGCCACCGGTGCCGGGCATCGAACTGCCCGGTGTGCTGCCGTGCTGGACGCTGGAGAATGCCCGTGCCATCGCGCACCGCCTGGAGGCGGATGCGCCGGTGGTGTTGATGGGCGCGGGTTTCATCGCCTGTATCATCCTCGAAGCCCTGATGACGCGCGGCGCGCGCCTGACCATCGTCGAGCGCGAGGAGCGCATGCTGCCGCGCATGATGAACCCGGTCGCCTCGGCGATGCTGAAACGCTGGGTCGAGGACAAAGGCGCGCGCGTGCTGACCGGGCATACGGTGAATATGATCGAGCAGGCCGACGAGGGCCTGAGCGTCTGTCTCGACAGCGGCGAATCGCTCGACGCGCGCCTGGTCATCTCGGCGGTCGGGGTGGCGTCGAATACCGACTTTCTGCAAGGCTCCGGCGTGCGGGTCGACCAGGGAGTCGTCGTCGATCGCTATCTGCGTTCCAATGTGGAGAACATCTTCGCCGCCGGCGATGTCGCCCAGGGTCGCGACTTCTCCACCCAGGATTTCCAGGTGCAGGCCATCCAGCCGACCGCCGTCGAACACGGCCGTATCGCCGCGACCAACATGGCGCGCGGTCAGGCGCTGCGTCACGACGGCAGCCTGAACATGAACGTGCTCGATACCCTCGGCCTGATCTCCACGTCGTTCGGCGACTGGCAGGGACAAGCGGATGGCGAACAGGCTGAATTGCTCGATGAGTCCGGCTGGCGCTATCTCAACCTGCAATTCAGCGGCGAGCACCTGGTCGGCGCCAGCAGTCTTGGCCATACCGAGCACATCGGCGTGGTGCGCGGCCTGATTCAGGGCCGGGTGGCGCTCGGCGAGTGGAAGCAACGCCTGCTGCGTGACCCGACCCGGCTGATGGAGGCCTGGCTGGCGCGTTCGCTGGCATGCGCGGCGGGCTGATGGAGATCGAGCTGAAGCTGTTCGCGACCCTCGGCCGGCATCTGCCGGCGGCGGCGAGGCGCAACGCCGTGCATATCGACATCCCCGCCGACAGCACCGCCTACGATGTCATCGACGCGAACGGCATCGATCGCGAAGAGGCCTTCATGGTGGTGCGCAACGGCGTCTTCAGGCCGCCGGAACAGCGCGCCCGCGAACCGCTGCGCGAAGGCGACGTACTGGCGATCTGGCCGCCGGTGGCCGGCGGTTGATGCAACGCGAATTCGGCCTGACGCGCGCCGAGTTCCTGCGCAGCCTGCGGCATCTGACCGGCGCGGAGGGCTGGCGCGAACAGGGCGGCGGCATCCTTGTTTCGCTGCCGGTCGGGCAGGTCGAGATCCGCCTCGGCGAGGAAGGCTGGCGGCGCATCGGCGCGCTACGGGTGCCGTTGCTGCCCGTCGAATTCCTGTTCAGTGGCGTCGACGATCAACGGCGCGCGGAGTTTCTGTGGCGTTTCGAGCGCGCTTTTCAGCGTGGGGGCGGTTGACGGCGTGGTGTCAGTTTCCTTCGCCAAGGGCTTCCTTGATGACCTCGGGATGCTTGAATGCGATCTGAATCAATGCCCGCGCGGCACCTGATGGCTGCCTCCGGCCCTGTTCCCATTCTTGCAGGGTACGTGGCGAGATCTGTAGTGCCTGGGCAAATTGCGATTGTGTCATCCCCGTCTTCAGCCTCGCGGCGGCGACCTCGTTACGCGCGATCTGGGTAACGCGCGCGGCTTTACCGGCTTTCATTTCCTTGATGGACTGTAGCAGCTTGTTTCCAAGCGCTTGTCCGGACATTATTTTGGTGTGGTGACTCATTCTAGCGCCTCTCGAATTTGTCTTAGAATGTAAGCTGGAATGTTTTCCTTGACGGACTTGCGGTAGATAACCAGTAACCAGATCTCGCCATCCGCGAGACGTGAAAAGTAAATCACCCTGACTCCGCCTCTCTTGCCTGTTCCGGTTCTGGACCATCGCACCTTTCGACAACCCGCGCTGCCGGGGATAACATCTCCAGCTTCAGGGTTTGACGCCAACCATGCGCAAAAGGCGCCTCGTTCTTCTTCCGACCATATTTCATCGGCATCATTCTTGAACGTGGGTGTTTCAACAATGGTGAGCATGGTTGGAAGTATACGTCATTGACGGAGTTTTGCGGAAATAGACTCGGTGCTGATCTTCGTGTATGACCCCGGCCATCCGGACGGTGGGTATCACGTATGTCGAGGCTTGGGCGGGCAGGGTTCGTTACGGCTATGATTCGATCATGGATGAGATTCTGGCGGAGTGAAACATGATGACGATGAACGACGAAACCCTGCTGCGCTATAGCCGCCAGATCATGTTGCCGCAGATCGACGTGGCCGGCCAGCAACGTCTGTTCGACGCGCGTGTGCTGATCATCGGTGTCGGTGGGCTGGGTTCGCCGGTGGCGCTGTATCTCGCGGGTTGTGGCGTCGGCGAGATTCACCTGGCCGATCCCGATCGGGTGGACAGCAGTAATCTGCCGCGCCAGATCGCGCATGTCGCCGACGCGGTCGGTGAGTCGAAGGTGGCGTCGGCACGACGCCGCATGCGGGCGTTGAACCCGGACGTGACGGTGCGAACGCGCGCCGAGACGTTGCGCGGCCAGGCTTTGGAGGAGGCCGTCGCCGGGGTGGACCTGGTGCTGGATTGCACGGACAACCTGGAGGCGCGCAAGTCCATCAATCGCGCCTGCTTCGCCGCCGGCAAGCCGCTGGTCTCCGCCGCCGCGATCCGTTGGGAGGGGCAGATCAGCGTCTTCGACGCGCGCCTGCCGGATTGTCCGTGTTACGAATGCCTGTACGGCGCGCTGGGCGGCGTGGCCGACACCTGTAGCGAGAATGGCGTGATGGGGCCGGTCGTCGGCATGCTCGGTTGCATGCAGGCGAGCGAGGCGGTGAAGCTGCTGTGCGGCGTCGGCGAACCGCTGGCCGGGCGGCTGTTGCTGATCGACGCGCTGGCTATGCGTACCCAGGAGGTGCGCCTGCCGCGTGATCCGGATTGCCCGGTGTGCGGCAAGGCGCGTGGCTTGTAGGAGGCTGTCGGGTTTAGGGAATCGTAGCGATTCCCTACTGCCGCAGTAGGTTACCCCTAAACCCGACAGCCTCCTAGCCCTGGCTGACCACCTTGACCTTGGCGTCCAGCGCGGGCGCGATCACGCCCATGCGTTCGCTGATGGCCGAGTGCGTCCGACCGAGGCGCATCTCGTAGAGTATCAGATAGCTCATCACGCGGCGCACATAGCCACGGGTTTCATGGAACGGGATGGATTCGACCCAGATGTCGGCATCGGTCGCGATCTCCGGCAGCCAGCGTTTGACGCGGTGCGGGCCGGCGTTGTAGGCCGCCGTGGCGAGCACGATGCTGTCGCCGAGCTGGCGCTTCACCTTGTTCAGATAACCGGTGCCGAGGGCGATGTTGGTCTCGGCCTTCAGCAGATCGGCGCGGCGCGGTTTCTTGCGTTTCAGTTCGCGGGCGATCAGGCGGGCGGTCGCCGGCATAAGCTGCATCAGGCCGGTCGGGCCGGTGCGCGCGCGGGCGTTGTG
>JALULB010000335.1 GCA_027041035.1 Sedimenticola sp.
GGCCTGAGCTGGGCGACCAAGGGACTGGAGCAAGGCACCAGCAAGCTGCTGCACGAGGTGGCGGCCGAGGAGTTCGGTCAACCGGCGAGGCTCGCGGTGCTCTCCGGGCCGACCTTCGCGATGGAGGTGGCGCGTGGTCTGCCGACCGCGATCGCGGTCGCGTCGAGCGATGCCCGGCGCGCCGCGCAACTCGCCCGGCGCGTGCACGCGGAGACCTTCCGCGCGTATATCAGCGATGACGTGATCGGCGTCGAGATCGGTGGCGCGAGCAAGAACGTGATGGCGATCGCGGCGGGTATCGCCGACGGCCTGGGTTTCGGCGCGAACACCCGCGCGGCGCTGATCACCCGCGGGCTGGCGGAGATTCGCCGCCTGGGTCTTGCCCTCGGCGCGAAAAGCGATACCTTCATGGGACTCACCGGCATCGGTGATCTGGCCCTGACCTGTACCGACGACCAATCGCGCAATCGCCGCTTCGGACTGGCGCTGGCGCGCGGCGAAGGCGTCGCGGCGGCGCGCGAGGCCATCGGTCAGGAGGTCGAGGGCTTCGCCGCCTCGCTCGCGGTCTATCAGAAGGCGCGCGCGCTGGAGGTCGAGATGCCGATCACCGAGCAGGTGTACAAGGTGCTCTACGAAGGCGTCGATCCACATGCGGCGGTGCATGCCCTGTTGTCGCGCGAGCAGAAGGTCGAGAACTGAGTCCTCTGGGACCTACTCGCTCATGGTGCCCCGAGGCTACACGGTCACCGCTATTGGCTGTTTCTTCCGGAAAACGCCGTGAATACATCCCTGCCGCCAACGTTTCTTCCAGAAACAGCCAATAGCGGTGACGAGTTACCCTTCTGGTTTCTCAGCCGGCGCCGGCGAAGCCGTGCTGGCGCCAAGCCTCATAGAGTACCACCGCCACCGCGTTTGACAGATTCAGGCTGCGGCTGTCCGGCTGCATCGGGATGCGGATCAGGTCTGCCTCCCAACGTTGCAACAGTGCATCCGGCAGGCCACGGGTTTCCGCGCCGAAGAGTAGCGCGCAGTCGCGCGGGTAGCTTGCCTCGGCGTATCCCTTGCGTCCCTTGGTGCTGAGCGGAAACACCCTGCCCGGCCGGCGGGCGTCGAGATAGGCATCCAGCGACGCATGCAGCGACAGGCTGGCGTACTCGCGGTAATCCAGGCCGGCGCGGCGAAGGCGTTTGTCGTCCAGCTCGAAGCCCAGCGGCTCGATCAGGTGCAGGCGCGCGCCGGTGTTCGCGCACAGGCGGATGATATTGCCGGTATTCGGCGGGATTTCCGGCTCGTGGAGTACAATATCGAACATCGACTGATCAGGTTCCGCTCATGACTTCGGGTAACATCGAAAACCCCACCGAAACCAGCCGCCTGGCGAGCGTCTTCTGCGGCATGGAGTTTGCCACGCCGCTGGTGCTGCTGTCAGGCTGTGTCGGCTTCGGCGAGGAATATACCCGTATCCAGGGTTTTTCCAACCGTGACGTGGGCGCGGTGTGTCTCAAGGGTACCACCGGCGAGGCGCGCGCCGGCAACAGCCCGCACCGCGTCTACGAGACCCCGGGCGGCATGCTGAACGCCATCGGCTTGCAGAATCCGGGCGTCGACGCCGTGGTCGGGCAGATCCTGCCGACCCTGGATTTCAGCGAAACCCGCTTCATCGCCAACGTCTCCGGCTCGACGCTGGAGGAGTACATCGAGGTCACGCGGCGTTTCGACGATTCGCCGATCGACGCCATCGAGATCAATATCTCCTGCCCGAACGTCAAACAGGGCGGCGTGGCCTTCGGGAACGATCCGGCGATGTCGGCGCGCGTCGTCGAGGCGTGCCGCCAGGTGACGGACAAGCCGTTGATCACCAAGCTGTCGCCGAACCAGACCGACATCGCGGCGAATGCGCGCGGCTGTATCGAGGCCGGCAGCGACGCCTTCGCGGTGATCAACACCCTGATGGGCATGGCGGTGGACATCGAAACCCGGCGACCAGTGATCGGCAACAACCAGGGCGGCCTGTCCGGCCCGGCGATCAAGCCGGTCGCGCTGCTGAAGGTGCACCAGGTCTATCAGGTGTGTCGCGAACACGCGATCCCGATCATCGGCCAGGGCGGCATCGCCAGCGCCGAGGACGCGCTGGAGTTCATCATCGCCGGCGCCAGCGCGGTGGGCCTGGGCACCGCGTTGTTCTACGACCCGCTGATCTGTCGCAAGATCAACCAGGGTATCGAGCGTTATCTGCTGCGACACGGCATCGACACGCTGTCCGATCTGGTCGGCTCGTTGACGTTGAATAGCGGCCGTCCCTCCCAATGTGGTTGCTGAAATCGCTGATTTCTATCCCTAACGGGAGAGTGGATTGATCTGGTTTGGCTGCTTGGCCATATGGTATATTAGCCAATCCATATCCACTTGAATTTGCCCGTTTTCGGGTTGTGAATGTAATCAGGGCCCAACCCGTTGATCGGAGGCAGCCCGTAATCGGAGATAGCGATATGAGTGATAAAGACGCACTGATGAAAGAGAAGTCCGAGCTGATCGGTAAGCTGCTGGAGATGCAGAAGGATTTTATCGAATACGAGCACCAGAACGGTATTACCGGTAAGGACTACTGGGCTTCCAAGGACGGCCTGTTGGCCGACTACCGCGAGAAGTACAACGATATGTCCCAGCGACTGGTCGATGTATCGCACGAGCTGATCGGTTCCTCGCGGAACTGAGCTCTGGGCGGGGTACCGCCCGTGGCAGAAAAGCCCGCGAAACGCGGGCTTTTTTGTGCCCGCGCCGTCAGCTTTTCGGCGGCTGGCCGGCGGGCAGCAGCTTCAGGCGTCGGCACGTCCACACCGGCAGCGCCAGCAACGGCACGATCGCCAGCCACATCGGCGGCGGTAGTTCGAACAGCGCGGTGTCGGCGGGAAAACGGCTGGCGAGCCAGTTGGCGTGCAGCGCGAAAGGGATGCTGCTGAGTACGCCTGGCAGCAGCGCGAGGAGATTTGCCTGATCGGGTCGATGCGGATTCATAACCCGATTAACGGCGATCGCGTGGCCTTACTTGAGCAGCAGCGCCGATCCGCTGAACAAGAGTAATATACTGATGCCGCGCTGGAACTGGCGTTGGCTGATGCGGGCATGGATCCTGCCACCCAGATGCAGGGCGATGATCATCGCCGGCAGGCACAGTCCCAGCAGGCCGAGCGTGGTGACCGTCAGCAGCCCCGAGGCGGAGTAACCCGTCAGCCGGGTCGCGCCGTCGAGCAGAAACAGGCAGGCGAAGGTCGCCCGGAAGGGCGCCTTGTCCAGTTGCCGGGCGCGCAGATAACTTGCGTAAAAGGGTCCGCCGGTGCCGAACAGGGTGCCGATGAATCCGCCGAGAAAGCCGGCGGGCAGCGCCCACGCGCGGGTGATGCGCGGGGCATGCGATTTCGCCAGCAGCGAGTACAGCGCGAACAGGATGATGAAAGCGCCGAGTGCTTTCAGCAGCAGGCGGTCGCCGGCCGCGTCGAACACATAGATGGCCAATGTCACGCCGACGACCGCCGACGGGATCAGATAGCGGATGTCGCTCCAGCTGATCACGCAGCGCTGGGTGACACCCTGGCCGAGCGACGCGAGATAGTCGAGCAGCACGATCAACGGCACGCTGATGTGGAGCGGCAGTATCAGGCTGAGCAGCGGAATGGCGATCAGTCCGGAGCCAAAGCCGGCGATGCCGCGAACCAGGTAGGCGGGAACGACGATCGCGAACACCCCGGCGATAGACAGATTTGGCAGGTTATCCAGCACGTTTTTTCCATGACGAAAAAGGCTCGGGATTATAGGCGCGGAGGGAAGTAAAATCTATGGTGATTTCCCTTGTTTTCAGGACTTCGAGAGGTAATTTTCGACAAATCCCTTCTTATGTATTCAATCGTAAAATTATGAGACTTATTTTGTGAATTGCTGGATCTATCGCAGCTCGCGCCGGGACGGGATGTATCTCTACTTGGCGGTGGAAGACGACATGGCGGCGGTACCGGATGAATTGATGCGTCAGTTCGGCGCGCCCAGCCGGGTCATGGCGCTCGAATTGAGTCCGGCGCGACCGCTGGCGCGCGTCGATGTCGCCAAGGTCATCGACGCGCTGGAGACAGACGGCTTCTACCTGCAACTGCCGCCGAACCTGCGCCCCGACCTGTACTTCGGAGACTGACGTGCGCGAGATCATCCTGAGCAACATCAGCGGCGTCGACCGTCCCGGCGTGACGGCGGCGTTGACCGGCGTGCTCGCCGAGCACGAGGTGAACATCCTCGATGTCGGCCAGGCGGTGATCCACGATCATCTCTCGCTGGGCCTGCTGATCGAGGTGCCGGCCGGCGAGGACTCGGGGCCGGTGATGAAGGATCTGCTGTTCGGCGCGCATCAGCTCGGTCTGGCGATCGACTTCACGCCGATCAGCGACGCAGAGTACCAGCACTGGGTCGAGGCGGCGGGCAAGCCGCGCTATATCGTCACCGTGCTCGGTCGCCGCCTGCGCGCGCGCGATCTGTCGCATGTCGCGCGTGTCGTCGCCACGCATGGCCTGAACATCGACGGCATCACCCGCTTGTCGGGACGCCACTCCTTCCGCGAGGCGTCGCGCCAGCGGCTTGCTTGCGTCGAGTTCTCGGTGCGTGGAGAGGTTGCCGATCCACATGAACTGCGCCGGGCGTTCCTTGAGATCAGCCGTGACGAGGCGGTCGATATCGCCTTTCAGGAAGACGACCTGTACCGGCGCAATCGGCGCCTGATCGTGTTCGACATGGATTCGACGCTGATCCAGGTCGAGGTCATCGACGAGCTGGCGAAGGCCGCCGGCGACGGCGATCGGGTGGCCGCGATCACCGAGGCGGCGATGCGCGGCGAGATCGATTTCAAGGAAAGCTTTAGGCGGCGTATGGCGCTGCTGAAGGGCCTGGATGCCTCGGTATTGTGGGATATCGCCGAGCGGCTGCCGATCACCGAGGGCGCCGACCACCTGATCGCCACGCTGAAGAAGCTCGGCTACAAGATCGGCATCCTGTCCGGCGGTTTCAGCTACTTCGCCGAGCACCTGCAACGCCGCTTCGGCGTCGACTGCGTATCCGCCAACACGCTGGATATCGAAAACGGCAGGCTGACCGGCGAGATCAAGGGCGAGATCGTCGATGGCGAGATGAAGGCGCGCCTGCTGTTACGCATGATCGAGCAGCTCGGCATCGACCGGCAACAGGCGATCGCCGTCGGCGACGGCGCCAACGACCTGCCGATGCTCTCCGTCGCCGGACTCGGCATCGCCTTCCACGCCAAGCCGGTGGTGCGCGACAGCGCCCGGCATGCGCTGTCGACGGTCGGCCTGGACGGCATTCTCTATCTGATAGGCGTACGTGACCGCGAGGTGAAGCCATGACAACGACAAGGTTCGTGATCGGCCTGCTGCTGCTCATCCTGGTGGTGTTGGGTCTGAGCTGGCTGCTGCCGGATTCGCGACCGGGCAACACCCGGCCGCGCACCGACCTGCCCTGGCAGGCGGAAGCCCCGACGCCCGACCGCCTGCGCGTGTTCGACCTGGAACTGCCGACCGCCACCTTGCAAGAAGGCATCACCCGGTTCGGCCAGTTGGAGGCCGTCTCGCTGTTCGGCACCCAGGACGGCCAGTATGCGTTGGAAGCCTATTTCGGCAACGTCTCGCTGGGGCCGTTGAAGGCGCGGGTGATCGCCAGGCTGGACGCGCCGCAAGACGAACTCGAACAACTGGCGAAGAACGCCTTGACGATGAAGTACGCGGCCAATGGTGATCGCCGCTTCGTGCTCGATCAAGACACCATCAAGGCGCAGCTGTCCCGACCGATACGCGCGCTGAGTTACATCCCGGGCTACGCGGGTCTCGATGCCGCGTTCTTTCGCGAGCGTTTCGGCGCGCCCGAATATGTGAAGCATATCGATGAAAATACCGAGTACTGGCTCTATCCGAAACGCGGCATCAGTCTGTTGCTGAACGCCAAGGGCAAGGAAGTGTTGGAATACCAGCCGCCCGCCAGCTTCAGCGTGCCCGACGGTGCCGAGAAGGCCGAATGAAGCGCCGCGACAGAAGAAACGGCATCACCCTGGTGAACACCGGCGAAGGCAAGGGTAAATCGTCCGCCGGCTTCGGCGTCGTGTTTCGCGCCGCCGGCTGGGGCATGAAGGTGTGCGTCATCCAGTACATCAAGGGCCAATGGAAGACCGGCGAACAACAGGCCGCCGAACGCTTCGAGAATATCGAATGGCACGTGCTGGGCGACGGCTTTACCTGGGATACGCAGAACCCGGAGCAGGATATCGCAACCAGTCGCGGGATCTGGGAATTCAGCAAGGACAAGATCCGTTCCGGCGAATACGACTTGGTGCTGCTGGACGAAATCAACTACTGCACCGGCTACGGCTGGATCAGCGGCGCCGAGATAGCGGCATTCATCCGCGACGAAAAACCCGCCTGGATGCACCTGATCCTGACCGGTCGCGACGCCGCGCCCGAGGTCATCGAGATAGCCGATACAGCCACCGAAATGACCCGCCTGAAGCATGCCTTCGAGAACGACATCAAAGCAGAACAAGGGATGGAATTCTGAACCACGAGAACCGCTAGCCACAATCTCGTCTCAGCGAGCCGTCGCCGCACAGACCAGTGGGTCGGACTTCAGTCCGACAAACGGCGCTGCTTCGGACCACCAAACATCACGGCCACACCGCAATCGAATCGAAGCCCTCAAGCATCCGGGTAATTCACCGCGCACCCAATCTCGCCACGACAAAGCCAGTGGGTCGGACTTCAGTCCGACAAACAGCGCCGCTTCAATCCACCAAGCACGTGGCGACACCGCAGTCAGACCGAAGTCCTCAAGCGTATGTTAGGCGAAACACGGCATGCCCAACAATACGCCAGGCAGGACTACTTGACGGATTTTTCGTACATCTTTACCGCCTTGTTCATCTCCTTCAACAGCGGAATATTGAGCTTCGCGGCCTTCGCCAGACCAGCGGCCGAGGTGTCGGCCTTGTCCAATACCGGCTTATATTCGTTCCACAGGCCCTGAACGACCTCA
>JALULB010000336.1 GCA_027041035.1 Sedimenticola sp.
GAGAACGCGGTGAACAAGGCGACGAGGCGACGCGCGAAGGAGGTATGCATGCCGTCATCGGACAGTAACCGCCGCGCGGGGTTCCGGTCGTGAACGCCGAGGGGATGCCTTTCCCACAACCGCGAGCGATACCGCCAAGAGCGGAAAGGTGTGCGCGAACGTTCCGAGGTTTGGCTGCTGGAGGCTGTATTCATCGGTTCCCCGGTCGTCGTGGTTCGCTTTAGCCCGCATTTCTCGCCAGATGGACGAGTCCTCGCTTGTTCTTTGAATCCACAGGGGATTTTCTTTAATCTGAAATACGACCTGTATTCCGCTCTTTCAGAAAATCCCCTGTGAATCCAAAGCCCTACGCGATCATCTCGCCCCCTGGTGAGAAATGCGGGTTAGTTGAGCTGGATGCGGGTACCCCAGGGAACCGGCTGGCGGCCCTTGACCAGCCAGATCACCGGGTAGTTCGGTTCGCGCGACGGAAACTCGCCTTCCGCGTCGGTGAAGTAGACCAGCAGCTCGGGCTGGATATTCTGCTGGTCCAGCCAGTCGAATACCGGCACGAAGCTGGTACCGCCACCGCCGCCGAGTCTGTCGGGCAACGCGGTCTCCTCCCAGGGCTCGAATATCCAAGGCGCGCCTTCGACCAGCGAGGCGTCGCATGGCAGCACGGTAACGCGGGCGCGCATCTGTCCCTTGATGGCGTCGATCTCCGAGAGGAACTCGTGAAACTCGGCGGCTTTGATCGAACCGCTGGTGTCGATGCCGACCGCGAGATCGATCTGGGTGCTGCGCAATGACGGACGTATCGCGTCGCCTTCGCGTCGGGACGGCCGCATGTAGCTGAAGTCGTCGCGCGCCATGTTGCTCATGTAGCGCGCCAGCAGCATGCGCCAGGGCAGCTGGGGTTGCAGCAGATGCTCGACCAGGCGCGCCATGCTGCCGCCGAGCTTGCCGCTCTGCATCGCCTGCTGAGCGGCGCCGGCGAGACGCTGCTGCCACTGCACGTTCAGATCCTCGCGCTCCTGGGCGTCGAGCGGCGAGGGCTGCTCGACCCCGTCCTCGCCCTCGCTGTCCTGGCTGTCGGTGTCGCTGGGCTGGCTGCCCCGGTCGTCGCGCTGGTCGCGTTCTCCGCCGTCCTCGTTGCCGGTCGGTGCATCTTGTTCCGCGTCGTCATTCGGCTCCGGCTTCTTGCCCTGCCGGGGATCCTTGTCCGGCTTGTCGTCCGGCGGTGGCATGCCGCGCCCGCCGTCGCTCTGGTTCTCCTTGTCATAGACGTGTTCGTCGAGGGTATCTGTCTGATCGTTCTCGTCGATCAGTGGGTAGATCTCCTCGGCGGTCATGCCGAGATACTCCGGCATGATGTGGCAGTTCGGCGGCGGCGTCAGGCCGTCCTCGATCAGCAGCGGGTTGATTGCATAGTCGCAGGCCAGATCCCAGCGATGCTTGATGCGATGCTGGCGCCGGGCAAAGTGCGACAACGCGCAATGCAAGGCCTCGTGGGCGAGCATGAACTGGGTCTGGTTCAGGCTCAGGGAATCGATGAACTCGCGGTTGTAATAGAACTTGCGCGCGTCGGTCGCGGTGGTAGCGCACCAGTCGTCCTTTGCCGCCTTCATCGGCAGGCGCAGTACCAAGGCGCCGAGAAAGGGCTTATCCAGGATCAACTTGGTGCGCGCGGCTGCCAGCTTTGTCTCTGTCTTTTCGATATCCATTACAATGGCTTAGCGGTTATTCGTAAAGCATGACATCGGATATCGCCTTGGCCCAGTCGGTGAACTCCGGCACCTGGAACAGCGGCTCGCCGATAGCGCGATGCATGTCCGATACCAGCATCACACCCATCTCCCGCTGCGGGAAGCGGCCGGCGTAGCTCAGGATATTGCCGAGCGTCTGGTTCAAATCATCGCCACTGTCGCGGGCGCGTATCGCGCGGCCGACCAGCGCGGCCGCGACCGCGTATTGCAGATCGATCTCGTCCGGCACCGGTACTTCGTTGCCGGCGATGATATCGTCCAGGTCCGGCATCTTGTCCAGGCTGGTGACGAAGGCGGTCAGCTCGATACCGGCCGCCGGGCCGACGCAGGCTTGCAAGGTTCCCT
>JALULB010000337.1 GCA_027041035.1 Sedimenticola sp.
GGGCCAGCGTCCGAGGCGCAGCGGTTCGTCCTCGATATACAGCAGTTGTGAAATGCTGTCCCCGGGAATGGCGAAGGCATGGCCGGAGACGCGCACCACGACTGCGTTCACGGACACCAGCGTGGTTGGCACGCGGAGGTGGATACGGCTGCCGGCGCCGGTGTTGCTTTCGATTCGGATGTTGCCTTGCAGGCGCTGGATGCTTGCCTGTACCACGTCCATGCCGACGCCGCGCCCGGAGACGGTGCTGACCTCTTCGCGGGTGGAGAAGCCCGGTTGCATGACCAGCGCCAGGGTGGCTTCCTCGTCGAGCGCATCGGCGTCGTCGATCAATCCGCGTGTCAGCGCCTGCTGGCGAATGCCGTCGATATCCATGCCCGCGCCGTCGTCTTCCAGTTCCAGGTGGACGCGGTTGCCGGAGCGCGTGCAGTTCAGGGTGATGCGGCCAATCTCCGGCTTGCCGGACGCGGTGCGTATCGCGGCGGGTTCGATACCGTGGTCGACGGCGTTGCGCAACAGGTGCAACAGGGGTTCCGCGAGGCTGTTGATGATGTCGGTATCCAGGGCGAGCTGGTTGTCGTTCACGACAAGCTCGGCCTGCTTGCCGGTGCTGCGGCAGGTTTCGCGCACGATGCGTTCGAGACGCGGCACCAGGGTCTTGACCGGGATCAGCCGGGTGCGCAGCAGGGTTGCGCCGATCTCCTCGCGTACCCGGTTCTGATCGTGCAGGATATCGTTCATGTGGCGCAGGTGGCGCGCGCTCGCCAGCGTGATTTCGCGGCTATCGGCAAGTGCTTCCTCCAGCGCGTTGTTAGCGCCGTGAACGGCGTTGTAGCGATCCATCTCCAGCGAATCGAACGGGCTGTCAGCGTCGCTTTCGCTGCCCACCTCGGCCTTGCCGAGCGCAAGGCTTTCGTCGACCAGCGCGCCGAACTCGGCCAGGGTGCGACGCGCACGGCTGTCCTGCTCTTGCGATTGCAGGTTGTAGCCGAGGGTGCTTTCCAGTTCCGCCAGTGCGCGGCCGGTGGTCGTCGCCATCTCCTCGACCAGGTTCAGCAGCCGGTCGATCAGCGATACCGGCACCAGCAGATTGGGTTCGCTGGAGCGGACGTGCTTGGCGGGCGCGCGGGCCTTGCGTGGCGCTTCGGGCGTGGCGTCGTCTTCGCTTTCCGCTTCCTCCAGCAGTTGCTCGCGCCATTGTTCGAGCGCGTGGCTGAGCGCGAGATAGTTGTCGGGCGCGGCGCCTTTGTCCTGTAGCGCGTCGAACAGACCTTCGAGACAGTCGGCGGCGGCGCTCATGTGCTCGCGCAATGTTTCGGGCAGCGGTGCCTCGGAGGAGAAGTTCAGGATGTCTTCGAGCAGGTGCGTCAGGTCGGTGACCGGCGCGATGCCGACGACGCTGCTGGCGCGCTTCAGGGTATGCGCCAAGCGGGTCGCGGTGCGATGCGTTTCCTCGTCGACCGGCGTATCGCTGGCGGCGATCTTTCTCAGCAAGTCGGCGAGTCGGGCCGTCTGCTCGGGCGCTTCGATGAAGAAGGCGTCGAGCAACTCCGGATGGACATCCTCGCTCCAATGCAGGGGATAGCCCGCCGCGGGTTCTGGCACGGGGTGGGTTTCGGGTGTTTCGTCGTGACGCGTCGTTGTGTCGTCCGGAGCGCAGAGTTCCGTCAGCAAGGCTTCCATGTGGTCCGCCGGGAAAGGCTCGGGCCAGTCCGGGTGTTGCAGGGTAGCCTGCAATTCCGCCAGCAGGCTGCCGTCGCTGGGGCTGCCGAGGTAGGCGGCGCACAATTCGACCCATTGATAGGGCAGGCCGGTATCCAGCAGCCTACGTTGCGCGTCGACCGGCAAGGCGGCCATGGCCCGGATGTTGCGTTCTCCCCAGGCGGCAAGCGAGGCGAGTTCGCCGTGCCGGTAAAGATCGCAGGCCATGGCGAGACGGGCGTACTCTTCCTCCAGCGGCAGCAGTTGCTCGGCGGACAGGGGATGCGTTTCCATTTGCGCGCCGAGGGTCATGCACTGTTCCGCGAGAAGCAGCGCGATATCCTCGAGTTCCTCGGTCAAAGCCGGAGTGTCGCCATTCATCGTTGTGCCTTCATTCCGCTATACCGGTACGGTACGGGTTCCTCACGTCGCCGGCTTCATTCGCCAAGCTTGAATACACTGACCGACTCGACCAGCTGGCGAGCATAGTTGGCCATGTTCTCGATCAGTTTCGATTGCAGACGCAGACGCTCGCCGGTGGACTTGGTCGCGCTGACGATGCGCTTGGCGCGTGTCTGCAGGGCCTTTCCGGCGCGCGCCTGCTGCTGGGACGCCTCGGAGATCTGCGCGACCTCGGCGACCAGGCGGGTCGTGGTCTGCTGGGCCTGCTCCATCTCCTCGCCGGCATCCTTGGCCAGCTTGGAGCCTTCGCTCACCTGTTCGATGGTGCGGTCCATGGTGCGAATGGTCTCGTTGGTCTCCAGCTGGATATTGCGGATCAGCGTGGCGATCTGGCCGGTCGATTCACGCGAGCTCTCGGCGAGCCGTTGAATCTCCTCGGCGACGACCGAGAAACCGCGTCCGGCCTCGCCGGCGGCGGCGGCCTGCATGCTGGCGTTCAACGCGAGTACCGTGGTGCGTTCGGCGACGGTGTTGATTACGTCGACGATATGGGTGATCTCCTGGGAACGTTCGCCGAGGTGTTTGATGCGCTTGCCGGTATCCTGGGTCTTGTCGCGTATCTCCAGCATGCTGTCGAGGGTGCGGCTTACCGACTCATGCGCGTGCTTGGTGGTGTTGGCGGTTTGCTCGGCGGTGCCGTTCATGACCTTGGCGGCGGCGGCGATGTTGTCGAAGCGTTTGCTCATGGTATCCAGCTCGGCGGCGGTCTTCTCCGCCTCCGCCTGCTCGATGGCGGCGACCTGGTTGATCGATTGGGCGTGGCGGTTGATCTCCGCGGCGGTCTTGTCCACCGCCTGGGCAACCTGTTGCACCTTGCCGAGTACCTCGCCGGTATCCTCCGAAAGCTGGTTTATCGCGTCCGCCAGCGGCCCGGTCGCGTCCTCGGTCACCGTGGCGCGCACGGTCAGGTTACGGTCGCTGAGTTCACTCACCGCCTGTAGCAGCGAGAATACCGAGTTGTTCAACTGCTCGTGGTTTTGTTCGACCTCGTTCAGCGTGGCGACACGGTCGTCCAGCAGTCTGTTCAAAGCCTGCCCGAGTTGCGCGAGTTCGTCCTTGCCGTAAACCGGTGTGCGCGCGCTGAACTCGCCGACGGAAAGCATCTTCACGGTGTTCACCAGGGACTGGGTGGGGCGGGTGATGGAACGGTAGATCAGGTAGCCGAGCAGGGCCACCAGGGCCAGACCGATCAGGCTGACGCCAAGCGCGACGAGCAGGGACTGCCGGGTTCCCTGGGTAGCGCTTTCCAATACCTGCTTCGATTCCTTGACGTCCACGGCCTGTTGCTGTTGCAGTGCGTCCAGGAGCGGATTCAATGCGATGTTCATGTCGTTGGTCACGAACAGCGACAGGTTGGCGTGGCTCTCGGATTTCAACAGCCTCAGCGCCTCGTCGATGTCGGGCAGAAACGCCTGGGCGAGTGCGTCGAGGTCGGCGTTGCCGCCCTGGCTTTTATCGAACTGAAGATACTCGTCGAGGTCTGAGAGCAGCGAGGCCTTTGCGATACGCAACGCGTTGTGTCCGTCCTTCCAGGTTTTGATGCCGCTGTTCACCTCATACAGCAGGGTGCGGTAATCGCTGTTGATCTCGTTGATCAGGTTGCTGCTCAGACTCATGCGGGTAACGCGCTGGTTGGTTTCACCGAGTACCTTGAGGTTCTGGTTGAGCGTGAGGCCGGCGATGGCACCGATCAGGCCGATCAGTACGCTGGATACGATGATCAGCCAGACGATGCGGGTGGCGATCGAGACGTTGTTCAGCCGGGAGCTGCTTTTGGATTTATTGGACATACCTGTTTCCTGCATGATTTAGCATGGAGTCGAATCGTGGTTTCCGGGGCGTCGGGGACGGTGTTTCCGGGGCGTCGGGGACGGTGTTTCAATGGATACCTGTCCAGTCGCTGTCCTGCATCGGTTGCCATCCTCCTCTTCTCAGGATCGTCAACGTGACCAGATCCGAGCCCTGATTGTCGTCGCTGAAGTCCATCTTCAGGCCACCGAGGTCGAAAGACTTGCCCAGCAGCGCATCGAGAAAGCGCTGGCGCGTCGGTCCGCCTTCGATGTGTTCCAGTCCATGCACAATAAGCCTGCCTACGATATAGCCTTCCAGCGACACCGAGTTGAAATTGGCGCCGAGCGCCTGTCGGGCTTTCTTGACGATCTCCAGGTTGCTGCGGAGTTGCGGCACGACCTGTGTCATGATCACGCCGCTGTCGGTGTTCATCTCCTTCAGCGCGGTCTTGAAGTTCTCCGCGCCGGTGAACGATACGGCACTGAACAGCCAATTCTCCTGCTTGTAGCGGGCGTAGCCAATAAACTTGGCGACCGAGGTATAGGCGCCCACGGTGACCACCAGCCGGCAGTGGGTGCCGTGATTTTTCTCCCACTGCTTGATGGAGGTATAGCCGGGTCGGGCCAGATAGGTGTTTCTCTGGTAAACGCCGACCGGACCTATGCCGTTACGCGGTGGATTCTCGCCCGGCATGTGCAGGAGTTTCTCCAGCGACTGGATGATCTCCTGACTCCCCTTGCGGCCTTGAATGGCGTTGATGATACCCTGGATGCCGGCCATGCCATAGGCGTCGTTCTGAACGTAGGCGCACACCTCGGATGCGTCGATATCGTGTTCCAGCGCGCCCTGGATGACCGCCGCTATCTCCTGCGTGTAGCTGGCGCGATAGTTGACGATATGGGTCTTGTCCGAGGTGCGCAGCAGACCTGCCCCGGTAAAGAATCCGACGGCGGGGATAGCCTGTTTTTCGAGTATTGGCAGTGATACCTTGGCGGTCGGCGTGCCGACGTTTCCGGCGACCAGGAAGACTCCGCTGTCGACCAGCTGGCGGGTGGCCTCGACGGTTTTTTCCGGGTTGTAGGAGTCGTTCAATACCGTGAATTCGAGTTGTCGATGCTGGATCGTGACATCCTTCAGCGCCGCCTCGATGCCTGCCGCCATGCCCTGGCCAAGGCCCTTGGAGCGTCCTTCGAGATCCATGACACCACCCATTCGGATAGCGTCGTTGGATACGCCTTCCTCGGCGGCCAGGGTTTGCGCGGGATGTCCCAGCAACGTCAATAGCAGCGCAAACAAGGCGGTTGCCGACCATCTCCATTGCGGCATGGACGGGATCGGGGAATGCCGATGGATGAGTGGAACGGCCGAGGGGCGGGGTGGTTCTTTGAATGTCATCTTGCGGGCCTGTGCACTATGAATAAAATTAACTTACTCTCATGCCGCGGGGTGGCGCCACCCTAGATCGTGAAAAATCAACAACTTAAGTGTATTTCCACATCAAGGGTATTGGGTCGAGAGTAGAAAGCGTATGCGAGATATCTTGTAAAGTATAATTATCATGGGATGGCGTTTGGCTATCCGGGTTGTGTTGACGGGCCTTCTTGCAGCGAATCGAGCAGGGCAATATGATCGAATTCGAGGAACACACGACCCTGGTAGTCGTACGCGGCGGGAATCGCAACCGAGATGCCCGCCGGGATGCCGCTCGGCAGCGGTGTCCGCGAGGCTTCGGTAAACCGGATCTTCTCCGGCAGCCGCTGGAGCGTGATCGCAACCGCGGCGGAATCGGCCGGGCGGATGACCAGCAGGTAAGCGGTGTGCTTCTCCATGCTGTCCGGGCTATCGCTCAGCAGCCGGTGCAGCGCGATGATCGGCAGCAGCTCGCCGCGCAGGTTGAGCAGGCCGTCGCACCAGTCCGGCGCATGCGGAACAAAATGCGGCGTGCCGGCCTCGACCACCTCCATCCTCAATCCCGCTTGCAGCAACAGATCGATGTCCGCGCCGTGGATGACATAGCGCATCTCCATGGCGTCGAGCGCGCGACTGACGGCGGTGTCCATATCCTCCGGCAGTGCATCGAGCAGTGCTAGCGGGTCTAGCGGGTCTCCGCCGACGGGGGCTTCCACACCGGGCTCTTGCAGACTGTTTTCCGAAGTATCCATGTGGCGAAATCTAGATTTTCTCGATCTCGGTCAGAATGTCTTCCGCCGCGTAGGGTTTGGTGATGTAGGCGCTGGCGCCGAGTTGCAGAGCCCATTGCTTGTCCACGCTGTTGGATTTGCTCGACACCATGATAATCGGGATCTGCTGGGTCTTCTTGTCCCGTTTCAGCGTACGGCAGGTCTTGTAGCCATCACCATCCTCCATGATGATGTCGAGAAAGATCAGGTCCGGCTGCTTTTTTGTCGCGATGCTGGCGGCTTCGTTGCCGGAACTGGCGGTGAGCACGTGGTAGCCGGCGTCCTGAAGGATCTGCGCCAGATGGGTGCGCTCGGTCAGCGAGTCGTCGGCGATGAGGATGTGTTGCATGGTGGTGTCTTCCTGGCTGTTCGGTATTCCGCTGATGGGCGTTCGACGACATTCTACTTGGCATTGCCGTTCGGTTGGACGAATTGTTGCGCAAGCGTAAGCACAGTTTGAACGCCGCAACGCTCGGGATTATAGCGAAAAGCGCGCCCGAACGCGGAAGATTCCCAATTTAACCTCGCGCGGATCCCCCTATCTGTGAAATGGTTTTACCCGGATCGGCTCGCGGAGGCGGCCTGACGCAGCAGTTCACGCGCGTTGTCGCGCGTTTTTTCGGTGATTTTCGCGCCGCCGAGCATGCGTGCCAGTTCCTCGATGCGTTGTTCGGCATTCAGTGGCTGGATGCCCGTGGTCGTCTGTCCGGCGCGGCTGGATTTCGTCACCGCGAGATGTTGCTGGCCAAAGGCGGCAACCTGTGGCAGATGGGTGATGCAGACCACCTGACGCTCGCTGGCGAGTTTGCGTAACAGGCCGCCGACGATGCTCGCGGTGCCGCCGCCGATGCCGACATCGACCTCGTCGAAGATCAATGTCGGGATGTCGTCACAGCCCGCCGTGGCGGTCTGGATGGCCAGGC
>JALULB010000338.1 GCA_027041035.1 Sedimenticola sp.
CGGCTTACAAAAGCTCTTTGTAATTAGTGGTTTATGCTTAACTTACTGGCATTGACCCCTGCACTGATATATTGCTAAAATAAACACCGTCACCAACATAAATGTGTTGGTGGTATCTGGCATCAGAACCAACTGGACACGTAAGGATATCGCACTACTCCCCCCACACTCACTGCAAGCCCGCTGGATACGACTGGCATCAATAACCGTGGAATCGCCGGCGGCGATCGCGGAACATACCACCGCTATTCCGGGTACTCCGTATACGTCGGCAGTTCGCCCGCCTCGCACGACCATTCGGCGCGCGAGTCCCAGAATATCCGCGCCTCGGGCCTGATGCCGGGATCGCTGTCCAGGGTGCCGGCGGGGATGATGAGCAGGCCGTGATTCGGGACATCCCTGGGCAGTGGGCTGCCGCACTGTTTGCAGAAGCGGTTGTAGAAGCGTTCCGCTTCCGGCACTTTGTAGTGCCCGAGCAGCGCTTCGCCTTGCAACCATTCCAGCGCATCGCCCTTGAGCATGATGTTGCTCGCATGCCCGGTGCCGTTGGTTTTGCGGCAGCGGCCGCAATGACAATGGTAGAAGCGCAGCACCTCGCCACTGGCCCGGTAGCGGACGCCGCCGCACAGGCAGCCCCCGGTGAACGTTTTTTTCGACATATTTTTCTCCCGACTCAAAGCTGATCGCCAGCCCGGCCAAGTTTCGTGATGATGCCTTCCAGCGCCCGGTCGAACGCATCGGGTTTCACCTGGGCGATAAAATGCCCGACGCCGGGCACCATGACGGCATGCGGGTTGGGCGCGGGTTCCTTGCCGCTGGGCGCCGCGTTGATGTTGTACAGCCGCTTGGAGAAGCGCTGGAGATCCTCGCGCGCGTGGCGGGCATTCCATTCGAACAGCTCATACATCGCGCTGACACCGACCCTGGGGTCGCCGCTGGAGAACCTGGCGACGATCGCTTCAACGACTTGCGGGTCGGCCTGCGGCGTGAACATCGAACGCAGCATCTTGTCGCTGGCGCCGCGAAAATCGGTTTTGAACGGTTTTACGAACGCCGCGATACCCTCCTTGCTGGTCGGGTATTCGAACGGCGTGTAGAAGGTATCCACGCCAACGATGCCGACAACGCGATCGCCGAGCAGTTTGGCGGCTTCCAACGCCACCGGCCCGCCCATGGAGTGTCCGACGAGAATCACCTTGCGCGCGCCGACCCGTTCGACGACAGCCGCGACATCCTCGCCAAAGGCTTGCATGGTGTAGCGTTGGCGATGGCTGCCCGAGCCGCCATGGCCGGCCAAGTCCAGCCAGACGACTTGGTGGCTTTTGGCGAAATGCGAAATCTGCTCGTCCCAGAAGCCATGCTCGCAGGTCCAGCAATGGATGAACACGATGGCCGGTTCGCCCTGCCCGCGCGTGCCGTACAGGATCGGGCTGCCATCGGCAGAGATGACGCTCGCGGTCGTCTTGGATGCGCTTTTCGAGCCGGTCGCGGCGCAACCGAGCAGCACCAGCATCATGCCTATCACCAGGCCGAACAGCGGCCCTCCCACACGGTTTGTTTTCATCATCGGTTCCCTGTCATTCCTTTTCGAACGTATAAAAGATATCGAACGCATTGGACTTGCTGCCGTTGGTGGCCTGTAGATGCAGCTTGCGGTTGATCCGGTAGTTGGTCTTGATCTCGGCGTCGCCGGTGCTCGGGTTGGTGCCGACGCTGACCGAAAGCTTGGAGTTGATCTGCCTGCCCACCGACAACATGCCGGTGCCCTTGCCGATCTTGCTGGTTGGCGAACCGGTCAGCAGGTAGGAGATGACATCGCGTTCGGCCATCGCTGGCTTCGAGAAGGTGGTGATGCGTGGCTTCAGCGCCGAACCGATGGCGCTGACGCCGACGACGACATTGCCGATCGAACGGGTCGCGCGCAGGTTGACGCCCGGCTTGGTCAACGGACCGCCGGGAAAGGAGATGATACCGGTCTCGATATCCAGATTCTGGCCGTAGGCGCGAAAAGTGCCCTGTTCGATACGGATCTCACCGCTGCCTTTCAGCGGCTCCTCCGGCTTGGCGGTGATGCGCAGGCGG
>JALULB010000339.1 GCA_027041035.1 Sedimenticola sp.
GGCCAGCACGATGGGGAAGCCACGGCGTCCAAAGGAAAGCAGGTGTCCGCACACGGAGTCCAAGCCGCGCAGCGCATCGTCCCAGAGCCGCCATCGGTAGGCGTTGAAACAGAATCTCGGTGCTATCTCGCAGATCGAGCAGCGATGAATGCCTGGCGGCAGCAACCCCCGGCTATCGAGTGGTGGAATGCCCATCGTGTTCATCCAGTAGCGCCTCGATGGCGCGCAGCAGCCGCGAGGCGGAGTCCTCGTCGTCGCTCTCCATGTAGCGCATGGCCAGTTGGCTTACCTCCTGGCGCACCGTGTCCGGCGCGGTGCGCAAGCGCTCCCGTAACTGATCCAGCATAACGCCGATGGGTTGGCCATAGGCTGGCGCCTCCGGCTCGGACACGGCGTGGTCGTGGTCGAGCCAGGATGGTTTGTCTTCACCATCGAAATAACCTTGCCAAAGGCCGGGCACGGTACGTTCGATATGTCGCGCTCCTGCGCCACCAAGAGAACGATGCCCGGAAAGCCATTGATGGACTTGGGATGGTGATTTTTTAATCGCGCGAGAAAATGCAGCGACGCTCCCGTTATATTGGCAATCAATCAAATTGCGAAGTAGCACGCGTCTATTCATCGTCCCATGATAAGCGATGCTAAGGTTAGCTTGGCTATTGCTTTTCATCGTTAGCCAAGCTAACCTTAGCGACATGAACAACACACATCCAGTCAAAAAAGCTGCAAACTCCGTGGGTGGTATCACTGCATTGGCAAACGGTCTGCGTGTTACGCCACCTACCGTCCACCAGTGGATAAGTGGCGTGCGGCCGATCCCCGCCGAACGTTGCCCCCAGATTGAACGCGCTACCGGCGGCGCCGTGCGCTGTGAGGATCTCCGCCCAGACGTCGACTGGGCCGTGCTTCGTCAGAACGTCGACACCTCCGGCACGGCGCCAGAGAGTGAGAAGGCGGCGTGAGATGACGCACACGGCTATGCCTTGCTCTGCCCATTTGATGCACATGACACTGCATATACCAGTCCGCCCATGAATCACTCCGATCAACCATCCAGTCATTGGATCTCCTCACCGCCTCTCATGGCGACTCCGTGTTGCCCGCGCTTCCGTTTGCGCGGGCCTTTTTATTCCTTGCCGTCTTCGCTCAGCCCCTTGCCGGACTCGAAGGCGGTCCATAGCTCGCTCAGTGGGCAACCGCAAGTCAGCGCGTGTCCCTTACCCAGACATCCATCGTCACCGGTCACCGGGCAGACGCGCCAATGGGCATGCGAACAGGCAACGATCAACGTGCCGCAGACAGAGACCGCAACGGTCTTGATCGATGCGCCAACCAATTGGCAGTGGATTTCTGATACCCCCTGGAAGGCAGAGAGCGAAACACGACACCGATCCATGCGGCGATGGCCTTTATTTTCTTCCATGTCTGCCAGTATGGGCAGGCGGCTGCCAAGGCGCAGCCGAATCAGCAAGGTGTTTCCGCAGTGACGTTGGATGACCTCTATCTCACGCTCCATCAGGCGGCGCGTGGCCACAATGGCGGCATCCGCGCGCTGGCCCAACGGCTGGGTAAGCGAGAGAAGACGCTCTATAGCAAGCTCGATCCGCGCGACGAAACACATGAGCCGGCGCTCGGAGAATTCGTCGCCATGGTGCTTTGCTTTTCGCCGGAGACCCAGGCGGAGATTCTCGATCGGTTCGCGGGCATCTTCGGGTTAGGCGTCGGAACCCGTGTCCAGGCATACTCAGACAGTCTGGTCCGCGCCGTGCTGCGCTCGGTGAGCGAACATGCCGACGTGGTCCGCGCGGTAGAACTGGCCCTGGAAGACGGCGTCATCGATGTCGCAGAACGCACGCTCATCTTGCGCGAGATCAGTGAGGCCAGGCGCGCCCTGGCTGTGCTGGAGAACTCGCTTGATCACCAGGCAGGTGGAGACGCGTGAAAAAGATCCACCCCATGCGGAAATCGACCGAAGCTGTCGACAGGCTGGACGCGGCGCTGGCGTACGCGGCCATGGGGTGGCATGTGTTCCCACTGCACACGGTTACCGACCGCGGCTTCTGCACCTGCGGAGATTCGACCTGCACCCGTCAGGGCAAACATCCGCGTACAGCCTCAGGACTGAACGACGCTACCACGGACCCGGCCATGATTCATCACTGGTGGAGGAAATCATGGCCGGGTGCAAACATCGGTATCCGCACAGGCCAGATTTCCGGGTTCTTTGTAGTGGATGTGGATTCGCACGCTTACTACAACGGGAAGGACGGTGAAGATCAGCTCTACAAGCTGGAGAAGCAGTTTGACAAGTTACCGGATACCTTGGAAGTGCTCACCGGAGGCATGGGTGGCCGACACCTGTATTTCCGCTACCCGGGCAATGTGAACGGCGTCAAAAGCCGCTCGGATGCCTTGGGGGCGGGGATCGATGTGCGTGGCGACGGTGGCTATGTCGTTGCGCCGCCATCGACAGGAGTGGGCCGCGATTATGAGTGGGAAGGTTCATCCGATCCATTCGATGGCGCACAGCTCGCAGACGCACCCGCCTGGCTGGTGACAAAAGTGGAGCGCATTATCCAGTTCCATGACGGCGGCGATTACTCTGGCCTTGGTACAGCTTTTCTTGACCCTAAGACCGCCGATGAGCTCCGCGACGCGCTCTCATATATTGATCCTGACGAGAGTTACGATCAATGGGCACAGGTCGGCATGGCGCTGAAGTCGACCGACGCGGGAGAAGACGCCTTTGAGATCTGGGATACCTGGTCGCGGCGTGGCGCCAAGTACAAGCCGCAAGAGATGGCATTCAAGTGGCGAAGTTTCTCCCCGGGGGGTGGCATCAATAAGGAGAGTATTTTTTATCTCGCCGCCACCAGGGGATGGGTGAACCCTCTCTCCGGTGGATGCGTGGCGATCGATCCGCCGGCCACGGAAGCACCGGCCTGGCAGCCTGATGAAGATGACGGCGATCAGGACAGGCTGTTCGAGCTCCCAGGGAAGCTCGGAGAACTGTTCCAGTGGGCTATCTCATGCGCGCACAGACCACAGCCGCATCTGACAGTCAACGCAATACTTGCCGGCATGTCGGCCATCATGGGGCGCCGTTATCGTACACGCATGGGGAATTGGCCGGCGCTGTACTTCCTGAATGTGGCCAAATCCGGCGCCGGAAAAGAGCACGCGAAGTGGGTGGTGGAAACCATGCTGGACGCCGCTGGCCTGACTGACCGTATCAGCGGATCAGGGTACACCAGCGCATCGGCCGTTTTCTCGCAACTGCGCTCGCACCCGGCGCACATGACCATCATCGATGAGATGGGTAAGGCATTCGGCGCCGCGCAATCGAAGAACAATCAGCACCGCCTCGACGCGTTGACTTCGCTCATGGAGGCCTGGGGCCGCTGCGACGGCGTGATGCGCGCGGCCAACTACTCCACCATGGGGCTGTCCCGTGCTCAGGCGGTCGAGATGGATGATAACCAAGTGTTCAATCCATCCATCACGCTGCTGGGCATGACCACGCCTGACACCTTTTATGGATCCATGAGCATCGCGTGGATCAAGGACGGATTTTTGCCACGATTCATCGTCGTGGATTCCCCTATCGGACGCCAGCCTGGGCAATTTCCGGAGAAATCGCCGATCCCGCAACATTTGGCAGATTGGCTTGCCGCTGTCGCCAATCCACCGGGGAGCGGGAATCTGGCCGGGCATATCGAGGCCCATGATATCCAGCCCGTCCCTCATGCCGTGCAGTTCGATGTCGAGGCGCGCGGACTGATCAATGATTTTGAGTCGCGGACACTTAAACGCATGGACGACCTTGAGCCAGTTGGCATCGAGGCCGCCGTGGGGCGCGATGTGGAAAAAGCCATGCGTCTCGCCATGCTGGTTGGCGCCAGACCCGGACCATTCTCGATCAGCGGCGCTGTCATGCGCTGGGCCATTGCGTATATCGATCACCACTCCCGGCATCTGATCAATACACTGGAGAGCCAGCTTCAGGAGAGTGAGTTCGGCGCGCTCAAGCAGCACGTGCTGGAGCTGATCCGTCGAGCTGGAGAGCGCGGAATGACGCGCCGCGAGCTGAACAAATATTCCAGGAAGTTCTACGCGCTCAAACCACGCGAGCAGGACGAGGTGATCATTGGCTTGCGGCAAGCCAGCCTGATCGATGAGCGAGAGATCGCATCCAAGAGTGGACGCGGCAGGAAGAGGAAGGCCATGGTGGCAATTGATGTTGAAAAATCAATAGGTTACGAAAATAACGCCGACAACGCCGACAAATCGACGACAAACCTGTCGGCGTTTATAAGCAACAAAAATTCTAGCCAAAATGAATAACGCCGACAACGCGACGCACACCATCCTCACTACCAGTCAGGCTCAAGGGGGAGAAGTGCCTATAATATTGTCGGCGCATATATATAAGAAAAAATTTTTTTTATATATTATATATACTTACGTACAGCCTAAACCGCCGACAGAGCTGTCGGCAGATTGTCGGCGTTGTCTCCTTATTGGAGGCGCTGCCGCATGATTCGACTCACTCTCCCCTGGCCTCCCTCTGTGAACCGCTACTGGCGCGCTGTAAGCGGGCGTGTGCTGATTTCTCGCAATGGGAGGGCCTACCGTACCCTGGTGGGGCAGATCGTCGCGTGCAGCGACGCTCGGCGGCTCGGGTCGGCCCGCCTGGCGGTCGTTATCGTCGCCTGCCCGCCAGATCGTCGGCGCCGCGATCTCGACAACACGCTAAAGGCCACCCTCGATGCACTTTCCCACGCCGGCCTGTTCGACGACGACGAGCAGATCGATGATCTGCGCATCACGCGCGGCCCGGCGCAAAAGCCTGGCTGCCTGGAAATCACCCTAACCCCACTGGAGTCCGCCGCATGACGCCGCGACACCCAAAGCTGCGCCACTTCCGCCCCGAGGAATTCCGCTGCTGGTGGCCACGGATGGATCCACGACTGTTGGAGCGCCTGGATGAATTCCGCCACCGTTTACGCGTTCCGGTGATGATTTCACCGGCCAATGGCGCCTTGGGTCGCCACCTGGGCATGAATAGCCGGTCACGCCACAACGTGGACATGTGGGGCAGCGTGATGGCTGCCGATGTCATGCTGCCGCGAGGGCCGATCCTGGGAAGTCATGCCATGGGGGAACAGGTAGTCCGTAAGGCTGTCGAGACGGGCTTCGGTGGTATCGGGATCTACCTCGATTGGCAGCCTTATCCCGGGATGCATCTCGATATTCGTCCACTCAAGCCGGACGGCTCACCCGCTACCTGGACTCGCGTTGGCGAGGATTATGTGGCCCTGATACGGGCCTGGGAGCAACCACAGGAGAACATTACATAATGTCCAACTTGATTCAGTTGATCGAGTCTGCCGATACGCTGTGCGCCGAGGCGCAACGCGCTAGCGACCCATACGATCGTAATCGCGACACCGAGGCTGCGCGCGACCTGTTGTCTCATGCGCTTGAGATTCTGCGCGCTCCGCGTGGTGATGCGCAGATCAACGATTACACGCTTGCGCTGGCAACGAGATTGAATGGCTTGCTAGCTGGCTTTGTGTCAGCCGATAGTCGTGATATCGCTCATATCATCGCTGAAGCATGTTACCAGATCGGGATCGACATCCGACGGGGGGAGACTGTCAACCTTGAGTGTGTGGGCAGGTTTCGCCAGGCTTACCCATCCACGGTTATTTACTACGCCGCGCCAGAACTCCTGGGCGCGCCTCTTTCCGATCGCCCAGAACCCGAGGTCCAATAATGCCCTATTGCCGACACATTATCGCCGCGATAATCCTCGCGTCAGCCGCCGCCGGCGCCGCCCCGCACCACGAGCGCTACTACCAGCGCGCCTGGTGCGCCGCCGCCGGCGGTCGCGCCGAAGTCACCCTGCCAGACCGCACCCGCGCCGATTGCATCACCGCCAGCCACGCCATCGAATTCGACTTCGGATCAAAATGGGCAGAATCCATCGGCCAGTCGCTCTACTACGCCACCGTCACCGGCCGCCACGCGGGCATCGTCCTCATCACCCCCGTCGACAAGTACCGTTACTGGCTGCGCCTGAACACCGTCATCGACCAGTACAGATTACCCATCACCACCTGGAGAATAGCGCCATGAGTGAGACGTTGCGACTGACCATCCATGTCGGCGCCATCATCCTCTGGATGTGGTCCATCGCCGTCGCCTACGCGTTCGGCAGGCAATTGCGATCCAACACGGAAACCGTGCTGCGCTATGGCGAGCTACGCATCATGCTGACGCCATCGGCTATCAAGCGCATCCTCGACGACCTCGGCATGATCGGCATGCCGAAGGGGCTGGATTTCGTCCCCAAAAAACAGAGCAGGAGAACATCATGAGGCCACATCATCTAGCCGGGATCATCGCTGGCGGCGTCATAGCGGCAATGGAGAACGCCGCCGAGTATTGGCGTGTGCCCCGCCACGCACCAGGCGATGAATACGCTTGGCTCCGCATCCAGCCCGGCCACCCCGCCGGCGTCGCCAAGGCGCGTCGCGCCGCCCGCTGTCGCCGAAATGCTCGCTAATGCCTAGTAGCCTGACGCAAAAGCAGACGTCGTTTTGCTCGGCCTACGTCGAGTGCGGCAACGCCTCAGAGGCATACCGAAGGGCCTATCCGCGCGCAAATAACTGGAAGCCGGAGACGGTACACAAGCGTGCGTCTGAGTTACTGTCTCATGGGGCGGTTTTGGGTAGGATTGAAGAGCTCAAGGATGAGCTTGCAAAACTCAATCTCTGGACCCGCGAGCAGTCTGTCAAGTCGCTCATCAGTGTCATTGAAAGACCGGAAAAGTGCTCGGATATTATCGCTGCTGTAAGGGAACTCAATGCAATGCATGGGTTCAACGCTCCGGACAAGCTGGAGTTGAGTGGACCGAACGGTACTCCATTGCCGACACGTATCGAGATCGACTGGGGCGATGGATGATCGCATCAAGGTCAAGCTACCGCGCTGGTACAGGCCGTTCAGCATGCCGGCTCGCTACAAGATCGCGTATGGCGGTCGGGGGAGCGGGAAATCCTGGACGTTCGCTCGTGGTCTCGTGTTGCGAGCCTACAAGGATCCACTACGAATCCTCTGCGCACGTGAACTCCAGAACTCGATCCAAGACTCCGTCCACCAGGTCATTAAGGATCAGATCGAAATGATGGGCCTGGAGGCAGGTTTCACCGTGAAGGAGAAGGGTATCTACAGCCATGTCGGAGCACAGTTCTTGTTTAAGGGCTTGCGCGGGATGAAGAACAATGCCACGCAAATCAAGTCTCTCGAAGGGACGGATATCTGTTGGATTGAAGAAGGCCAGACAATCTCCAAAGCTAGCCTGGAAACGCTGGCGCCCACTATCCGCAAGCCTGGATCTGAAATCTGGATCACCTTCAATCCGGATCAGGAGTCCGACCCGGTCTATCAGCTCGCCATGAACCCGCCGCCTGGTAGCATCGTGCGCAAAGTGAACTACAACCAGAACCCCTGGTTCCCTAAAGAACTCGAACTGGAGCGCGCCTGGATGCAGCGCACCGACCCGGACGCCTACGCCCACGTGTGGAAGGGCCACTGCCGCCAGTACACCGATGCTCAGGTGTTGCGCGGCAAATGGATTGTCGAGCCTTTCACGCCAAGCGAAGACTGGCACGGCCCCTACTACGGCGCAGACTGGGGTTATGCGCAGGACCCAACCGCCCTGGTGCGCTGCTGGATACACGATGACCGCCTCTACATCGAGCACGAAGCCTGGCAGATCGGCTGCGAGATCGACGAAACGCCCGCCCTATTCGATACCGTGCCGGAATCTCGCGCGCACATCATCCGCGCCGACTCCGCCCGGCCAGAGACCATCAACTACATGCGCCGCAAGGGCTACCGTATCATCGGCGCCAAGAAGGGTAAGGGCAGCGTCGAGGACGGCGTGGCCCACCTGCGCGGCTATGAGAAGATCATCATCCACCCGCGTTGCGCCCATACGGCAGAAGAAGCCCGCCTGTGGTCGTTCAAGGTGGATCGCCTCTCCGGTGACGTGTTGCCGAGACTCGAAGACAATCACAACCACTGCTGGGACGCCATACGCTACGCATTGCAGCCGATAATCCGGCGCGGATCTGGTGGTGACCGTTACGCAATCACTCAATCGAGGACCGTTGTATGACTGTCAGTATCTATGAGGTGCCCACTGTCATCGGACGGGCAAAGACAGAAGAACTTGTGAGGGCATATAGCGGACGTCGGCTCTATGTGCCTGCGCATATCAGACAAGACCACCCACTGTCACTCCGTCTTGGCCATGGGCATGCTATTTTGTTGGCACAGGCATTTGGCCGGGACTATATCGATGTCCCCACGCGTCATGCACGCGACATCAGTAAGCGCAACGCAGCCATCAGGGATGAATATGCCGCCGGCGCAACGCAGATCTCCCTGGCCGATTTTTACCGCCTCTCCGTGAGGCAGATCAGGAACATAATCAAGGGAGGCGATACAAATGCCTGACACCCATACTGCCGCCATGACGGCAAATTGGAACGACTACAGCTATACCCGGGCTATAGCGGCGCTTTCCGTAGTAGGCGATCCGGATATCGTGTTGCAACAACTTGGAAAGCCTCGCCGCAGCTTGAGTATTCTCGAAACTGATGACGAGATATCAGCGGCGCTGGAAACTCGGCGCGAGGCTGTGCTGGCCACGTCCTGGAATCTGGTCGGCGATGACAAGGCGCATACCGGGCAGGTCCGTGCTGTGCTTGACCATTGGCTGGATGATATTCTCCGAGGTGCTTGGAATGCTGCTCCTTACGGCTATTCAGTATTGCGCGCTGGATGGTCTGGTGGCTCGCGGCTAAGAGCGCATCCTGATTTCGGATTCATCGCGCCGGTATGGATCGGAGAATGGCCCATGGAACAGTTCGGCGTCACCGCTGACGGCCGCTTGCGTTACCGTCGCATGGATACTGGCCAGCTTGTACTGGCGGACGCGCCGGAATTTTTCCTTACCAGACGCAACGCTACCTGGCGAAACCCTTATGGCGAAGCACTGCTCTCGCGCCTCTACTGGCCATGGTTCTTCCGCTATAACGGATGGCGATTCTGGATGCAGTTCATCGAGCGTTACGGTGACCCGCTCATTACCGGTGCGGTCAATTCTCCGGAGGAGTTTGTCAAAGCGGCGCAAGAGAACGGCTTCGCGTCCATTCTCGCCGTCGGACCTGATGAGTCACTTGCCGTCGCAGCGTCAACCGGAGGAGACGGCCACCAACGGCTGATATCTGAACTTGATCGACGCATACAGAAAGTCGTTTTAGGCCAGACGCTGACGACCAGCACAGACGGGAAAGGTAGTTATGCTGCCGCGAAAGTGCATGACAACGTGCGCCAGGACAAGCGCCTGGCCGACCTGCGCCTGGTACGCCGCACCGTGCAGCAGGTAATCAACGCCCTCTGGAAGGTAAATCAGTGGGATGGCCCTGCCCCGCGCTTTGAATTCGACGCCGGCGTAACTCTGACGACAGATAAAGCATCAGCCATCAAGAACCTGAAGGAATCCGGCTGGCAAGCCACAGAACAACTCCTCTCGCGCATCTTCGGCGACGTTAAACCTGGGGATTTTCAGCCAGCAACAACCCTGCCTGCCATAACCCAGTCAGCATCTCGCGACAAGATCCTGCAACTGGATACTGGAGGCGGGTTTACGCCTGCACAGCAACAGGTAGAAAACTTAGTGGACGCCGCCACCACTAGCGCGTTATCCCCTATCAGCGATGAACGCCTGCGGCAGATCATCGCCAATGCCAAAAGTCCAGACCACCTGGACGAGCTACTTGCTCATGAATTCGGTCATGGCGATCCAGCCACTTATCGGATATTGCTGGAGCGTGCTCTGTTCGCCGCAGACGTGCTTGGGTATGCGAAAGCGGATCAGGGAGCGATCTAAAAGAATGAAAAAAATGAGCTCAGCATTGCTCGCCGACGCCCTCACCTGGGCCAGGAAGCAGCAGGTAGTGCTGCCTACCGAGTATTACGGGCTGCTCCAGGGTCGGGCGCGTGCGGCTGCGTTTACTATTGCTGGGATCTCGGTACTGGATCAGATAGAGCGTGTCAAGGTCAGCCTGGAAAAGGCGACGGGACAGGGCTGGAGCTTTGCAAAATGGAAGCGCGCCGTGGCGGCTGGTGAAGTGCCCCTCGAACTGCCCGCCCACCGCGTCGAGACCATTTTCCGCACCAACATTCAGGGGTGGTACGCTGCCGGTCGCTGCCGAGCCATCCAGGCCAACAAGAGCGCCCGACCCTACCTCATGTACTCGGCCATAAACGACGGCCGTACTCGGCCAGCGCATGCGGCCATGGATGGGTTTATCGCCCAGGTGGATGACGCCATCTGGCGCACATGGACGCCTCCGGCTGGATTCAATTGTCGCTGTACCGTCATAGGGCTGTCAGAGGCTCAGGCAAAAGCACGCGGCATCAAGCCATTCCCTGGAAAGACACCCGATCCCGGCTGGGACTACTCCGTTTGCCACGACGGCCCGGAGGAGGGCGTGAAAAGGGGTATCGATGATCGCAAGTGGCGCTGTGGCCGAGGGTTGTCTGCCGCCGATCCAGTCGAGCATGTGGCTGCCGAACTGTCCGCTCTGGACCCATGGTGGTGCCGTCATCCCGCGTTACGTGATGTAATAGACGCCTATCGCGATACGCTCAACCAGTGGGACGATAGGAACCGCCTGTTGCGTGAGACGATGGGCAGCAGGGACTACTCGCGTCACGCCAGGGTCGTGGGAGATGCGGTCTCGGCGCACAACATTACCCTGGAGCAGGGCGTTATTCTGCGCGCCTATACTGACCGGGAACATTTCTTCGGCATAGGTGACAGCATTGTTCCGATCTATGTCGCAATGAACACCCTGGGGCGGCTCATAGTCCATCCGGATGGATTGCTGCCATTTACCGGAGGCCAGCTTTACAAGATCGGCATCATGACCCTGCTCATGGATGAGGCCCTCTCGGCGCTGCCGCCTGTGCCTGGCACTTACTGGCGCGGCGTGTCGCTGTCCGGAATGCCCGATCCGCTCAGCCAGCGCTGGCGGGACGCCCACCGCAAGGGCCGTGTGGTGCAGTACAACAGCTATACATCCGTGATGGGTATCGAGGGAGAGCAGTACCCAGGCGAATGGCAGATCGAGATGCACCTGGAGAGTGTGCGGGACATCAGCGCGTTTTCTGTTAAAGATGAGCCGGAACTGGTGCTGCCGAGGGGCGTCCAGTTTGAATATCGTGGAGTTCAGGATGGGTATCGCGTTATGTACGAACAAAAAGGCGGAAAATCAGTGAAGAAGAACAGGAATTTTGCCGCAGACGAGGAAGAGGTTGCCGCGCTAATCCGTGCTGGCTATACCCGTGAACGCGCCATTGAGATTCTCCAGGAAATGAAAGAGACCCGTGAGCGCTGGGCGCGCGAACGCGGCCAATCGATCAGCGAAGAGCGTCGCAAATGGATGGAAGACATGTACGATCGCATGCAGGCAGAGGCCACGGCAGGATTGACGGAATAATTATCGATACCGGAAAAATTTCCCCCTGAAATTTCCTCATGTGACGTTGTATAAACCGTTGCATGCATGCTCCGATATTTCTCCAAGCAGCGCTGCGCCTTGCGGCCGATAAAGCCGCTGTAGGTGATGCTGGCAATGGCGATAAAGCCATCACTGGCATTGCCTACAGCGGTGATGCCGTGACCCAATGGGGCGAGCGTCTGGTTATCGACCTGTCCACGCTCGACTCCGTGACCCCGCTGCCTATCCTCTTCCAGCACAGGCATATCGAAACCATCGGCGTGATCGACGCCATCGGCAACGATGGCAAGCACCTATCCGTTGAGGACGGCCGCATTTTCGCCGGCATGGAGTCAGACATCCTGCCGCGACAGATCGCAGAAAAAGCCGCACGAGGATTTCCCTACGAGCTCTCCGTCGGCATCTACGAAGGCAGCGAGGAAGAATTCCAGGCCGGCAAGTCCGTCACTGTCAACGGACGCGAGTTCACCGGCCCCATCACCGTGATCCGCAACGCCACGTTGCGCGAAATCTCCGTCGTCGCACTCGGCGCCGACACCAATACTCAGGCGGACATCGCCGCTGCTCAACCCCATGAGGACATAACCATGCCTGACCCCAGCAAGGGCGCCGGCGGCAATAACCCTGCCGGCGACAACGCGCAACTGATCGAGCTGACCGCTCGCGTAGCCGAGCTTCAGCAGCATGTGGAAACCGAGAAACAGCGTGCAGATCAAGCAGAACAGGCTCTGGCCGAATTCCGCCAGGAATCCCGGCTGAATGACATCAAGCGCCTGTTGGCCGACATCGGCATCGAATACTCCGACGAGCACGCAAAGCCGTACCTGGAACTGTCCGACGAGGCGTTCGCTGTCTTGTCCGACCAGGTGCGCGGCAGTCTGAATGCCGCAGGATCCGGTCACGCCGATGCACTCTTCTCTGACGCGTCGGCAGACGGCGACGCTACCCAGAGTGACCAGGGCAGCTCTCAGATCAGCCTGAGCGTCACTGACATCTACGCCAAACGGAGGACCGCCTGATGGCTATCACTGAAACCAATCGCAATGGCGAGGTGCTGCTCTCGGAAGCCAATGGTGCGCTGAGCCGCGATGTCGTCACCATCGCCGTAGGCCAGAACCTACAAGCCGGTGCCGTCCTGGGCAAGGTCTCCGCCTCGGGCGAGTACGTGGCTCTCGATCCGGCAGCCAACGACGGCTCTGAAGTGGCCGCTGCCGTACTGCTCTACAGCACCGATGCCAGCGCGGGCGTTATCAAGGCCACAGTCTTGGTGCGCCTCGCGGAGGTGGCATCCGACCGGCTCGGGTGGCTCGCTGGCATGACGTCGGCACAGATCTCGACCGCACTCGGCAAGCTGGCCGAGCACTACGTAATCGCCCGCTGAGGAGGCAAAATTATGCCGATGGTAGACCCCTTTACTCCGGACGCATTCAGTTTGCAGACGCTGACCGCGGCCATCAACAATTTGCCGCACCAGCCTGCGAGACTGGGGGAGCTTGGCCTGTTCAGCGAACAGGGCATAACCACTCTCGACGCCACTATTGAAGAGGATAACGGCGTCCTGTCTCTGGTCGATGTGGCCCCCCGGGGCGGCCCCGGTAAGGTAATCACGGATAACAAGCGCAAGGTGTATAGCTTCCGCGTGCCACATCTCCCAGAGAACGCCTCGATCCTCGCAGATGAGGTGCAGGGTGTGCGTGCCTTCGGTAGTGAGGGTAGTGCCGAGGTTGTACAGGCCAGAGTTAATGATCGGTTGGATCAGATGCGGCGCAACATCGATTACACCATCGAGGCACACCGAATGGCTGCCATGCAGGGCAGCTTCTACGACGTCAATGGTAATCTGAAATCGCTGTTTACCGAGTTCGGCGTCACTCAGACGGTCGCTACCATCGCTCTTTCTTCAGCCAGCACCAAAGTGCGGCAGGACGCGTTCGACATCCTGAAGGCCATCGAGGACGGCCTCGGTGGAACGCCGTTCAGCACGCCTCGCGCTCTGTGCTCGGATGGGTTTTGGCGTGCCTTCATCGAGCATGACGCGGTGAAATCCGCCTACGACCGCTACGAACAAGGCGCCAACTTGCGCCAGGACCCGCGTGTCGGCTTCGAGTACGCAGGCATCACCTGGGAGCGGTATCGCGGCAACAGTCAGGTGACCGTGCCGGCCAATGAGGCGGTAGTGGCCCCTTCCGGCGTGCCTGGCCTGTTCATCACACGCTTTGCGCCGGCCGACTACAACGAGACGGTGAACACTATCGGGTTGCCGTATTACGCCAAGAGCGAACCGAAGAAATTTGGCAAGGGTTGGGATATCGAAGCACAGTCCAACCCGATCAACCTCTGCACGCGGCCGGCTTCCCTGATCCGCGTCGTCGCCGCCTGATAGGGGGGTTACCATGAAAATCAAGCTGACTGGCGCCAACCTTGTGGTGAACGGCGAAACCATCGAGAACGGCGGTAACTGCGATGTCGGTGAGGCTGAGGCCATGGCAATGATCGACCGTGGTCTGGCCGTCCATTCCGATGGTGTGGAAGAAACGTCGCATAACGATGGAGACTTGAGCGACGAACAGCGACGTGTGCTGATCGTCGAAACCATTCGCGACATGGCCCAGATGGATCCTGACCGCCAGCAGGCGGGCGACTGGACCAAGAGCGGCCTGCCTGATGTCCGCGTCGTTTCTGACCTTGTCGGGTTCGATATCGCCGCTACAGAGCGTGACGCGGCCTGGAAAGTGGTGACCGAAGAAACTGGCGGCATCGAATAATGCGATGGCTGAAGTTGCTGAAACTTCTACCTCGTGTGAACGGAGCAACGCAGAGCTTGCAGGTCAAGGGTTGGTACTTGTCAAAGACCATCTGGGCCAACCTGTTGACCCTCGTGGGCAGTGTCGGCTATGCGATATCGGGTGATGATGCACTCACCTTGTCGCCGGAAGAAATTTCCTCATTGTCTGTGGCTGCCGTGGCTATTGGCAATATCGTCTTGCGCATTCTCACCCGCAAGCCAGTGGGCATGCGTAGCTTACCCTGCCCCGCTGAATACGGACAGATCAAAACTGGCGAGCATCAAGACGCTGTCTGAACTGAATCTTTGGGCGCGTTCATTGGACGGCGCTCAGGTGATAATCGATTGTAGGGAGTCAATATGAACTTGCAATATCTGGTATTCAGCGCCGTATGGCGAATCGTGCGACTGTGGGTTGATCATAGTGGCATGGAGCAACTGAAGGCTATCGTCGAAAAACTCATGGACGCCGATTTGTCTGGCGAGGAAAAGCGTCAGCAAGCCTGGGCTATGGCCAAAGATATATTCTCCGACTTGAGTAACAGCGCGATCAACTTCTTGATCGAGCTCGCGGTGAACTACGTCAAGTCAAAGGCTGCATGAGCCTGCGCGCGCTAATCCTGTTTCGTAGAGAATGATGCAATGATTACACTACTGTCGGGTTACACGCCGCCGGTCCCGCCTGTCGATGTCGCCTTGTCTGAATCACAGACGCCGCCACAGGCAGGCCTTGAATCGTCTGGGCAGTATACCGACAAACAGCGGGTCATCGAATCCTTGGGTGGCGGCGAGAGTGAGCTAATACAGCTCACCGACAAAGCCGAGCAGGGCGTGGTAGACGACGAAGTCCTGACCCGTGCCATTGTCCAGGCAGAGGGGGAGATTGACGACGCTCTGGCCGCTGGCGGGTATATGACACCGGTGGCCGATCCTGCACAAAAACTGCGCACACTGGCTACTGATCTGACCGTTTGTCGTCTGTACGATCACGAGATCACCTTGGTGTATGAAGCACGATGCAAAGAGGCTCACGCATGGTTGAATCAGGTCGCTACTGGCAGACGCTCCGTGCCAGGCGCTGTGCGTCATGAGCGCGGGGGTGATGGACAGATTCGGGGCGGAAAGCGATCGATGGTGTTCACCGACAACTATTTGTCCCGCATGCCGGGTGGATTGGCGTTATGACAGAAGTCAGCATCACCATCGACGACGCAGCAGCTCTGCGAGCGCTCAATCGTATCCAGCATAGTCTGACTGACAGTCGCGACCTTATGGACCGCCTCGGCTCCACCTTGGTCGATCAGGTACGCCTCACTTTCCGCGACAACCGCGATCCATGGGGTAGCTCCTGGGCGCGGCTGAAAGACAGCACCATTGCGCGTCGGCGCAAGGGCAGTGACAAGCCGTTGCGTGATACCGGTCGCCTTATGAACGGCATCACGCATCGTGTAATAAATGACCATGAGGTAGAGGTGGGGACCAATACCGAATACGCATCTACTCATCAGTTCGGCGCCAGGCTCGGTCAATATGGACAGACTCGTCGCGGCACGCCAATCCCATGGGGAGACATCCCCGCGCGCTCGTTCATGCCTATCCGTAACGGGCATGCCGATCTACCAGAGTCGTGGAGACGGCAGTTGCATCAAGTGGCCCATGATTGGTTGAGAGAAATTATTCCCATTGGTTGAACTCTATGACTAGCGACATCCAACGACTTACGCGCATCGAGACGCAAATGGATCTCATGACGTATGAGATGCAACAGATACGACAATTGATAGAACGCATGATTAGCGTGGAGGAGCGCCAATCAAGCCATGATCAGGCATTGCTTCGCATGGGGAAGCGCATCGATGATATCGAGACTTCAAGCGGTGAGATAGAGCGTCAGTTATCGCGCAACAGTTGGACTATTGGGGCTGTAGAACGTATCTGGTGGATACTGGTGACGTCTGCCGTTGGGGCTATCGGTTACCTGATACACATAGGCTGGGGTAAGAGCGGGTGAGCCGTGGACTCGATGATTTCCTGATCCTTGAGGAGCGACTTGTCAAGCGCATCGAACAACAGGTTCCTGAGCTGGTCAACCATGTTCGCATGGTCAACCGAATCGAAGATATCGTGCAACGTGCCGCACCGATCACGTTGTGGATCATGCCAGGCGTCACGGCAATTGAAGCGGATCGTTCTGGCCGAGCGTTTGACTGTAACCAGCGCTGGTCGCTGCTACTAGTGGTGCGCAACGCCAGCCAGGGGCTGGACAAACGCCCAGCGAGGATTCAGGCAGGCCCAATCATCAGCCGCCTGTTCGATACGCTGGCCGGCTGGCACCCAGGTGCACCATTTGGGATTCTGCGACCAGTAACCGCGCCGTCTCCGTTTTTTGAACCCGGCCTGTTTTTCTATCCGATGGAATTTGAAACCCACTTCGCATTTCAGGCTGCAACACCACTGGAGAGAACTCCATGAGCAACGAAAACACCCAGTTCTTCCTCGCCGGAGACATCTACCTGGACATTTTCGACGGCACCTTCCAGCCCACGGGACTGATCGGACCCATGAATGGCGAGTTGCTATCGATGCAACCGCAATCCAATCGCATCGACCAGCCATCAAAGATGCGTGACACCTATGGACAGGTGCGCAATTCCGTACTGATCCCGCAACCATCGGAAATCAAGCTGACTCTGCGGGATGTGCCGGGCGAAGTATTGGCCGCCGCCTTTATGGGTGGCATGGCCTCTCTGAGCGAGGGCGCCGCCACTGTTACGGATGAGCCAGTCACTGCTCGTCTTGGTCGGTGGCTTGATCTCCCCAACCGGAATCTGGATGCCAATACTGTCAATGTTACCGACAGTGCTGGCTCAACCACCTATAACGAAGGCACCGATTATGAGATCAATTATCGCCTGGGTATGATCCGCCCCCTCGCGGGCGGCGCCATCAATGATGCCCAAACCACGCTGGTTGACTTCGCCTCGTCTGCTGTCACAGGCGAGCGTATCAGCACTATGACCGTCAGCCAGATGAAGGGCCGCATCCTCGTCGATGGTGTCAACATGGCCGACAACAACCGTCAAGTGCATGCCGAGATTTTCCGCGCCACCCTAGCCCCTGACCAGGCCCTCGACCTCCTGGCGGAGCAGCATGCCGTTGTCTCATTCACCGGCACCATGGAAACCCCTGTAGGCAAGACCAGCCCGGCCATCATCGACAACCTGAACTGAGGAGCGCGCCATGAATGACGAAAAGAAGGCCACGGTGAAATTCACCAAACCGCATCGCCATGGTGGAAAGGATTACAAGTCTGGCGACAGCATCGATGTCACCACGCGTGAAAAGGAAAAGCTCAAAAATGCTGGCGTGATCGGTTAAACGCCGACACAGAGTTTATTGACGCACTCGCCGCGTCACCGCACCGGTCGGATACCGGAACATATCAAGAGAGAGAAGCACCATGCCCGAAAATGCAACTCTGATGCAGATCGACACGACGGACGCCATCAACAACACCGATACCCTTCATTTGGTATCGCTCTGCGACGGCATCATCCTGCAATGCGCGCGCTCACCGAGCGCGTCGACCCACGAGACCCGCAAACAGGACCTGGACATCATGACCGGCTGGCTCGATCATTTTTCGGGGATGTTTGATCATTTTTCGGCTCAGCCCGAGACGTACATGCCGCACGCATCCCCCAAGCCGACCGCCGTCCCCGTACCCCCGACCGTCTACCGCGTGGAAAACGCTGGCGTGCAGGGATTCATGGACGGGGTGTCGCGGATGCGCACCGAGCTGCTGCTGTCCGAATCTGCGCAGCGCATGAACGGGTTCAGCTCATCTTTCCACGATGTGGTGATCAGTCCGTGGATTGAGAAGATGCGCGCCTATCTGGGCAAGCTGGTCGAGGATCTCGCTCCGGAGAACGCCGGCCATACCTGGCTGCCCGAAGTCAACGAGCAACCGGAGCCGGTAAACGTCGGCAACCCTCGCTAAGCGCTGGGCGATCTGATGACTATGCCAGCGCGGTAATGGCCGCCGCGCTGGATTTGATCTCAGAACATCTCGCCCAGCGCAAAGAAATTCAAGCGAAAAATGAAACGCTGAAACGCGCTATTTCCAATAGATTAAGGGCTCGTGAAAATAAATGGCGGACCTGAAACTTGGCCTACGCATCGATGCGAGCGTCTCCCGCGTCGATGAAATACGTAAATTAGCCGACGACATCGAAGCGCTGGGCGGCGACGGCCAGCAGGCCGCCGCCGATCTCGATAAGCTGAATCAAGAGCTGAAGCTCGCCGCCAATCAGTCCGCCGCGATCAAATCCTACCGCGATCCAGCAGTGCGCTGGATCGCACCGCGACAGCGCTGGAGCGCGCCCGCGAGACAGCATCGAAACTCGGCCGGAAGATGGCCGCCACCACGACTCCCACGCGGGAGATGAGCCGGGCATTCACCCGCGCGCGCGATCGCGTGGTCGCCCTGAAGGTCGCGCAACTCGATCACCAACAAGTCCTCGCGACGGCCTCCAGGCGCCTGCGTGACGCCGGTGTGCGCGCCGACCGGCTGGTCGCGTCCGAGCGCAAGCTGGCCGCCGAAACCCAAACCGCCAATGCCCGCCTGGATGCCCTCAACAAGTCCCTGCAACGCACGCGCGCGCGCCTGACCCGCGCGGGTGACGCCGGCACGCGCGCCGGCCGTGATATCCGTGACGGCGCGGATCAAGCAACCGCTGGCGTGGCCACGTTGTCGTCACAGCTCGCCGGACTGCGCAAGCTCGCGCTGGCCGGCGTGGCCGGCGCCGGCCTGAAGAGCCTCGGCGAGGATGTCGTCGCGCTGGCCGATCAGTACAAGCGACTCAATGCCCAGCTCGCCCTGGTCGACAAGACCGAGCAATCGCTGAGCGCATCGCAGCGCGAGACATTCCGCGTCGCGCAGGATACGCGGACGGCGCTCGATGATGTCGTCACCCTGTACACCCGCATGCGGCGCGCCCTGGAAGAGGCTGGCGCGGGTCAGAAAGAGGTGTTGCAACTCACCGAGACGATCAGTCAGGCAATGAAGATCTCGGGCGCCTCGACGACGGAGAGCGCCGCCGCTATCCAGCAGCTTGGGCAGGCAATGGCCAGTGGCGTGTTGCGGGGCGATGAGTTCAACTCCATTATGGAGCAAGCGCCCCGCCTTGCGCGTGCGATGGCGGACGGCATCGGCGTGCCGATCGGCGCGTTGCGCAAGATGGCCGAGGCTGGCGAGCTGACCACAGAGCGCGTGCGCCGCGCGCTGGGCAGTCAGGCACAGGCGATCGCCGACGAATTCTCGGTATTGCCGCAGACGGTCAGCGATGCGTGGACAAATGTCGAGTCGGCGTGGCAGCGCGTGATCGGCCAAGCCGATGCCGCCAGCGGAGCGAGCGGACGCTTCGCCGAGTCGTTGCAGCTCGTCGCCGACAACATGGAGACGCTGGCCGGCGTTGCGGCGGACGCCGGGATCGCCGCGCTGGCGGCCGCCGCCTTGGCCGCCACCATCAAGTTGGGCGAGTATTCGGTTGCCGCGCGCGCCGCGCGCATCGAGACTCTCGCGCTGGGCGGCGCGGCGGAATCGACCGCGAAAAAACTGAGCCTGG
>JALULB010000340.1 GCA_027041035.1 Sedimenticola sp.
TGCCGGCGATCGGGTGACCGGGCACAAACCACGCCGGCATGTCGCCGAACACCGCCTTGCAATCACGCACCACGCTGCCCTTGACGCTGCCGCCGTCGGTGACCACCGCATCCGTCGCGAGGCGCCCGCGCATCGCCTCGAAGGCGGCGCGCATCGCTCCCAGCGGCACGGAGAGAAACACCAAGTCAGCGCCCTCGACCGCCGCGCCGATGTCATGGCTATAGTGATCGATGATGCCGAGTCGCATCGCGGTCTCCAGGTTCTCGACGCCGCGCCCGCAGCCGACCACCTCGCCGACCGCGCCCTCGGCGCGCAGCGCGCGCGCCAGCGAGCCGCCGATCAGGCCGACGCCGATCACCGCGAGTCGCCTGATCACGTGGACAGCACCTTTTCCAGGGCTTCGAGAAAGCGCGCGTTCTCCTCCGGCATGCCGATCGACACGCGCAGATGCCTCGGCAGGCCGTAGTTCGCGACCGGCCGCGTGATCACGCCCTCGCGCAGCAAGGCCTGGTCGACCTCGGCGGCATCGCGGCCGACATCGATGCACAGGAAGTTACCGACCGACGGGATGTAATCCAGCCCGAGCGCATGCACACCGGAGACGATCTGGCCCATGCCGCATGCATTGAAGCTCACCCCCTCGCGCATGTGCGCCTCGTCGTCCAGCGCGAACCCGGCGGCGAGCTGAGCCAGCAGGTTGACATTGAACGGCTGGCGCACGCGGTTCAGCAGGTCGGCGATTTCCAGCGACGACAAGGCATAGCCGACGCGCAGCCCGGCGAGCCCCCAGGCCTTGGAGAAGGTGCGCGTGACGATCAGGTTCGGCAGTTCGTCTAGCCATTCGGAGGCGTCCGGGTAGTCCGGCTCGTCGACATATTCGGTATACGCCTCGTCGACCACCGCGACGACGTGCGCCGGCAGGTCGTCGAGGAAGTCACGCAGCTCGCCGCGCCGCAGCCAGGTACCGGTCGGGTTGTTCGGGTTGGCGATGAACACCACGCCGGTATCCTCACCGACGAGCGCGCGCATCGCGGCCAGATCGTGGCCATAATCGCGCGCCGGGGCAACGCGTATCGTCGCGCCGACCGCCTGGCTGCTGATCGGGTAGACCGCAAAGGCGTGTTCCGACATCACCGCCTCGCGCCCCGGCCACAGGAAGACCCGCGCGATCATGTCGAGCACGTCGTTCGAGCCGTTGCCGAGGGTAATGCGCTCGTCGCCGATGAGGTGGCGCTCGGACAGCCGCCCGCGCAACGCGAAACCACCACCATCCGGATAGCGGGACAGCTCGTGGAGCTCGTCCTTCAGCGCCTCGGTCACCAGCGGACTCGGGCCGAGCGGGTTCTCGTTCGAGGCCAGCTTGACCGAATCGTAGATATCCAGCTCGCGCTCCAGCTCGGAGACCGGCTTGCCGGGTACATAGGGCGTCAGGCCACCGATGCCGGGGGCAATGTTGAAGGTCGTGTTCATCGATATGCTCGTCATCCGGTCAGGTCAGGGTCGGCGCTTCATCCGCAAGCCGCCGAACAGGCAATAGAGTAAAAAGCCATTGAGCAGCACGAGCAGCAGAAACATCATATACGCTACCCACACCGCGCCGCTGGCATTGAAGACCTCCGCTGGAATCCACGATATCCATGGCAGCATGAACGGGATCATCACGATCGCGCTTTCCCCGGAATCACCGGTATTGGTGTTCACGGAATAGAGGTGCGAGGCAAGCGCCAGCAGCGCCAGGCCGACGAACAGTCCCGCGACGATGCATCCGGCTTTCGATTTTCTCAGGTACGGCATGCGCTTCCCCGCTTCACCATCGGCCACGCCCGGCAGCGGCAGTTTGTTTGCATGATAGGTCAATGCCGTGGCAATGCAATGCTTCAGTGGGGCCGTTCGCCCATATGCGACAGATACAGAGCCAGACCGATCAACGCGATGCCGCCAGCCAGCAGCAACAGGTTCATCGCGGAATCGAAATGGATGCCCAGCGCCGATTCGAAAAAGCGCACCACCAGAATCATCAGGATAACCTTCGCCAGACGATTCTTCAGGTCGTCCAGGTTACGAATCAGCAACACCTTGGAAGCCGTGTCGTCACCGGCCGCCTGATCGATCTTGCTGATGAACAACTCGTATAGCCCGAGGCTGAAGATCAGCAGCACCGCGCCCAGCAGGTAACCATCGACGATCTCGACGACATGGGTGACCGCCTCGGCGCGCATCGCGCCGCGTTCCGCGATGCTCAGCGCCGGCGAGGCGTAATCGACGATATGCGTGATCATCACCCAGGCATCCACCGTCGCGATGAAAAACATCACCAATGCCGCCGCCATGCTGAAGATCACCGCAATGAGCACGACCAGACGGCTTTTCCACAACAGGCTTTCGAACAGTTTTTCCAGCATCGGGGTCTCCAGGGTGATGGCTATTCAGGTAGCGGGCAGACAGCCTCCGCCGTGGTAGTGAATCGGACTTCGATCCGACAGCCGCGCGCTCGTGATGCCCGGCGGACCGGTGTCCGACCCACAGGTAAGATCGTTGTCAGGCGACCGCCGTCTCGACATGCACCACCGTGCGGTTCTTGCCGGCGCGCTTGGCCTGATACATCGCCTGGTCGGCGCGACGAAACAGTTGTTCAAGCGTGCCGTCGTATCCCCGTGGCGTCACCGCGATGCCGATACTGGCGCTCCATCTCAAGCGCCGCTCATCACAGCATACTGCGGTATCCCGGATCGTTCGATGCAGCGAATCCGCGAACGCCAAAGCGCCGTTCCGTCCCACGCCGCGCAGCAGGAACCAGAACTCCTCGCCGCCCATGCGTCCGCACGGCGCTTCGGAAGCCCGATCCCGCGCCAGATCGCCGAAAACGCGCAACACCTCGTCGCCGCAGGCGTGACCATGCCGGTCGTTGATGCGCTTGAAATCGTCCAGATCGACGACCAGAACCGACAGCGGCTCACCCTCGGCCAGGGCGATCTCAAGGCACTCTTTCGCCTGATCGATGAAAGCACGTCGGTTCATCAGGCCGGTCAGGTGGTCGAAGGTCGCGAGTTCCCACATCGCCGCCTCCAGGCGCCGCGACCGGACCAACAGACTGACCAGCCGCCAGAACAGCAGCGGCGAGAGCAACGCCGGAATCAGCGCCGCCAGCACCAGCTCCACGGGCAGATGCATGCGCGCGCGGTAGGCCCGCTGCGGCACGGAAAAAGCGTCTGGATCGAGCGTAGTCACGCGATGCGGCCGCTGTCAGAGCACCGACTTCGGATAAGACCCCAATACCTTGCACATACGACTCTCCCGCGACAACTCCCGCAACGCGGCGGCCAGCGCCTCGTCCTGTTGGTGACCCTCGACATCGACGAAGAACACGTAGTCCCAGACGCCCTGGCGCGACGGCCGGGATTCGATGCGCGACATGCTGATGCCATGCACCGCGAACGGCGTCAGCAGGCGGTGCAGGCCGCCGGCCTCGTTGCGCGTGGCGAGCAGCAGACTGGTTTTGTCGTTACCGCTCGGCGGCACGTCCTGCTTGCCGATGATCAGGAAACGCGTGGTGTTGCACGGCTCGTCCTCGATCTTCTCGGCGAGGACGCGCAAGCCGTAGATCTCGCCGGCGGTCTCGCTGGCGATCGCGGCGGCGCGCGGATCCTCGCGCGCGAGCCTTGCCGCCTCGGCGTTACTGCCCACCGCGACACGCTCGGCATGCGCCAGATTGCTCTCCAGCCAGCCGCGGCACTGGGCCAGGGACTGCTGGTGCGAATACACCTTGTCGATCGCGCCGAGGCTGCCGCCGATGCCGAGCAGGTTGTGGTTGATGCGCAGCGTCACCTCGCCACAGATGCGCAACGGCGAGTTCATGAACATGTCCAGCGTGTGGTTGATGACGCCCTCGGTGGAGTTCTCCACCGGCACCACGCCGTAATGGCAACTACCCGCCTCCACCTCGCGGAACACGTCCGGGATGGAACCCAGCGACACGGTCTCCACCGCATGCCCGAAATGCTTCAGCGCGGCGGCCTGGGTGAAGGTGCCCTCGGGACCGAGGAAGCCGATATTCAACGGCTGTTCCAATGCCAGGCAGGCGGACATGATCTCGCGGAAGAGGCGCGCCATGACCTCGTCGGAGAGCGGGCCGCGATTGCGTTCCATGACCCGCGAGAGTACCTCGGCCTCGCGTTCCGGACGATAGAAATGCGCCTCCGGATCCTCCTTCAGCTTGACCCGGGCGACCTCTTGCGCGGCCTCCGCGCGGCGCGAGATCAGCTCCTGGATCTGTTCGTCCAGCGTATCGATACGCTGGCGAACCCCGGCGAGTTTGTCCTCGTCGACCATGGGTCCGGCTTACTCGCCGCAGCCCAGGCAGCGTACCGACAGAACCCCCTCGATCGCTCTCAGGCGGCCCAGCGTGCTGTCGGTCGGCGCGCGCGCGACATCCAGCAGAGTCACGGCGATGTCGTCACGTGACTTGTTCACCATGTCGACGATGTTCAGCTCGGATTCCGCCAGCGAGGTGGTGATCTGCCCGACCATGTTCGGCACATTGCTGTTCACCACGGCGATGCGGTGCTGCCCCTCGGACCGTGGCAGGCTGATCTCCGGAAAGTTCACCGAGTTGGTGATATTGCCGTCCTCCAGGTAGTCGCGCACCTCGTCGGCGACCATGATCGCGCAGTTCTCCTCGGCCTCTTTCGTCGATGCGCCGAGATGCGGCAAGGTGATGCAACGCGGGTGGTCTTTCAACAGGTTACTCGGGAAATCGCAGACATAGGCATAGGTATGTCCGGCCTCCAGCGAGGCGACCACGGCGGCATCGTCTAGGATGCCGTCACGGGCGAAGTTCAGCAGTACCGATCCGGCCTTCATCAATTTCAGACGCTCGGCATTGATCATGCCCTTGGTCGAATCGACCAAAGGCACATGGAAGCTGACGAAATCCGCCTTGGCCAGCAGATCATCGACGCTCAACGCCTGTTGCACGCCGGATTCCAGTTGCCAGGCCGACTTGACCGTGATGGTCGGATCGTAGCCGATGACCCGCATGCCCAGACCGCGCGCCGCGTTCGCGACCTTGACGCCGATGGCGCCGAGACCGATGACGCCCAGGGTGCGTCCCGGCAGCTCGAAACCGACGAAATGCTTCTTGCCCGCCTCGACGGCCTTGTGGATGCTCGCGTCGTCACCCTCCAGGCCGCGCGCGAAATCCCACGCCGGCCCCAGGTTGCGCGCCGCCATCAGCATCCCGGCGATGACCAGTTCCTTCACCGCGTTGGCGTTCGCGCCCGGCGCGTTGAACACCACCACGCCGTGCTCGGTCATCTTGTCGACCGGGATGTTGTTGACCCCGGCACCGGCCCGGCCCACCGCTTTCAGCGACTCCGGAATCGGCATCTCGTGCATCTTCGACGAGCGCACCAGGATTGCATCCGGGTGGGTGATCTCCGAGGCGATCTCGTATTTCTCACGTGGCAGGCGATCCAGGCCAGCGACGGAGATGTTGTTCAATGTGCGTATCTTGTACATGCTCTATCCCGCCTCAACCGTGCTGTTTTTCAAACTGCCGCATGAAATCGATCAGCGCCTGAACGCCGTCCTCCGGCATCGCGTTGTAGATGCTCGCGCGCATGCCGCCGACCGAGCGATGCCCCTTCAGCGTCAGCAGCCCGGCTTCCTTCGCCTCGGCGAGGAAGGTGCCATCCAGTTCAGGATCGGCCAGGGTGAACGGTATGTTCATCCACGAGCGCGATTCGATCGCCACCGGGTTCGCGTAGAAGTCCGAGGCGTCGATGGTGTCATACAGCAGTTCGGCCTTGCGCTCGTTGATCACCGCCATCGCATCGAGTCCACCGAGTGCCTTCAGCCACTGGAAGACCAGGCCGCTCAGGTACCAGGCATAGGTCGGCGGCGTGTTGTACATCGAACCGTTGTCGGCGTGTGTCTTGTAGTCGAACATCGTGGGCATGTCGGCGCGCGCCTTGCCGATCAGATCCTTGCGCACGATGACGATGGTCAGCCCGGCCGGGCCGATGTTCTTCTGCGCGCCGGCGTAGATGACGCCGTACTTCGAGACATCGACGGGACGTGACAGGATGGTCGAGGACATGTCCGCAACCAGCGGAACACCCTCGGTTTCCGGGATGTACGGAAACTCCACGCCACCGATGGTTTCGTTCGGCGTGTAATGCACGTAGGCGGCATCGGCGTTCAGTTGCAGCTCGTTCTGCTCCGGCGCGCGGCTGAAGTTGTCGCCCTCTGTGGTCGCGGCAACATTCACCTCGGCATAGCGTTTCGCCTCGGCGATCGCCTTCTTCGACCAGGCGCCGGTATTGATATAGTCGGCTTGCCGCTTGTCGCCGAGCAGGTTGATCGGCACCATCGCGAACTGGCTGGACGCGCCGCCCTGCAGGAACAGCACGGCATGCTCGTCGCCTATTCCCATCAGTTCGCGCAGATCGGCCTCGGCCTGTTCGGCGATGGACATGAACTCCTTGCCGCGATGACTCATCTCCATCACCGACATGCCGCTGCCATGCCAGTCGAGCATCTCCCGTTCGGCCTGCTCCAATACCACCTGCGGCAACATCGCCGGACCGGCGCTGAAATTATAGGGTCGATTCATGATTAACAACTTCCGATAAATGATTGATACAATAAATCTTTAATAGCTTTGTTGGGCACGCCATGCCTTGCCCGAGCTGGCCTGTGTTTCGATACCAGGCGGGTCGCTGGGTATCGCCAAGCTCCACCCAGCCTACGCGAAGTTTGACGGGTATTGATAGTCTGGGTAAAGCCCGACACTGGGTTTTGTACCTCTCAACCCAGCCTACGCTTTATGAATCAGGTTCAATTTCTCTGCCTTGCCCTCGATCACCGAAAAACTTGGCTTGGCCGCCAGAGAACACGATCGCAGAACGTAGGCTGGGTAGAGCGCAGCGAAACCCAGCACGGCGCTGGCGGTTTGCGCATCCCCTTCGGACGACCGATCACTCGGAAGCCGGCTCGTCACCGCTTTCGTCCTCGTCGCCATCCGGCAGGGTTTCTATA